>NZ_JBJLSE010000002.1:0-175802 GCF_050871845.1 Kineococcus arenarius subsp. arenarius | reverse complement strand
CCCCCCCCCCCCCCCCCCCGCCCCCCCCCCCCACCACCAGCCCCCGCCCCCACCCCCCCCCCCCCCCCCCCCCCCCCCCCCCCCCCCCCCCCCCCCCCCCCCGCGCCGCACCGGGGTTCACGTCGGTGCCCGCCCGCACGAGCAGGACGACCTGCAGCACCAGGGCGACGCCCACGAGGACGGCCAGGCAGGCGTGCCAGGCCCGCGACGCGGTGCCGGTGCGGGTGGGGGTGCTCGTGGTCACCGGCCGATCCTCACCCGGGACGGGCGGCCGGCGCGCGCCGGCCCCCGCCCGTCACACCGCCGCGGCCAGCTCCGCGGCCTCGTAGCGGCGCAGCACGAGGTCCACCAGCAGCGGGTGCGGCCCCATCGGCTCGGCCACCGCGTCCGCGCCCGCGGCGGCCAGCCGCTGCGAGAACACCCCCGGCGCCAGCAGGTAGCTCGCCACCGCGACCCGCCGCGCCCCCGCCCGCCGCGCGGCGGCCACCGCGTCGGCGACGGTCGGCTCCTGCGCGGAGAGGAACCCCGTCGTCACCGGTGCGCGCAGGCGGGCGCCCAGCAGGGCGGCGGCGGTGCGCACGTCGCCCTGGGCGACCGCGTCGGAGGACCCGGCGGCGGCCAGCACCACCGCGCCGTCGAAACCGGCGGGGTCCTCGCCCAGCGCCTCGCCCAGGCGCTGCAGCACCACGTCGGTGACCTCCTCGCCCGGGCCCAGGGCCGCGCCCGCCACGGAGAGCCCGCCGCTCGCCGCGACGGCCTCGGCGATGTCCACCCGCACGTGGTAGCCGCTGGACAGCAGCAGCGGCACCACGACGCTGCGCCGGCCGGCGGCGCTCAGCTCGCCGACCACCTCGGGCAGCTCGGGCCCGTGGACGTCGACGTGCGCGGCGCGCACGTCGAGGTCCGGGCGGGTGGCCGCCACGGCGGCGCGCAGCGCGTCGACGGTGCGCCGGCCCTGCTCGGAACGGGTGCCGTGCGAGCAGGCGACCAGGGCGGGGCGGCCGGCGGGGCCCGGCTCGGCGGGGTTCACGCGCCCTCCCCGACGTCCAGGCGGTACCCGCGCTTGACCAGGGTGCGCACGAGGTCGGGGGAGGGCAGGCCGCTGCGCAGCCGGGCGACCGTGACCTCCACGGCGTGCGCGTCGCTCGCGCCGGGCAGCACGCTCAGCAGCTCCTCGCGGGTCACGACGGCGCCGCGGGCGCGCGCCAGCCGGCGCAGCACCGCCAGCGGGCCGGGCGCGAGGTCCAGGACCTGACCGTCCAGGACGGCGGCCTGCGCCCGCAGCACCAGTTCCCCGCGCGCGGTGGCGACCCGGTCCAGCGGGTTGCCCGCCAGGTGCTCGGTGAGGGTGCGCAGCAGCGCGCCCAGCCGCCAGCGGTCCGGCACGAGCGGGTCGACGCCCGCCGCCCGCAGCGGCTCGGCGGTCACGTCGCCCACGGCGCAGGCGACCGTCCCGGTGGCGAGGGCGCGCAGCACCTCCTCGCGCCGCCCCGCGGCGTCGGCGGCCTCCAGCAGCGCGACGGCACCGGGGGCGCTGGTGAAGACCACCGCGTCCACCCGGCCGGCGGCGACGAGGTCCACCAGCCGCTGCACGGCCTCGGGGTCCTCGGGCGGCAGCCAGCGGTACACCGCGACCCCGCGCACGCGGGCACCGGCTTCGACCAGCGGTGCCAGCTGGCGCTGGTCGGCCGCGCCGTGCAGCTGCACCACGACCGAACGGCCCGCCACGCCCTCGTCGACCATGTGCTGCACCGCTTCGGCCGTCTGCTCCGAGGAGGCCGACCACGCCTCGCGCAGCCCGTTGGCGCGGATGACGCCGGTCGCCTTGGGCCCGCGGGCCAGCAGCCGGGCGCGCCCGAGGGTCGCCAGCAGGTCGTCGGCCAGCCCGACGGCGTCGGCGGCCTCCACCCAGCCGCGCAACCCGATGCCGGTCGTCACCAGGACGTCGTCGGGCGGGTCGGCGATGACGTCGCGCGTGCCGGCCAGCAGCTGCTCGTCCTCGGCGAGCGGGACGATGCGCATGGTGGGGGCGTGCACGACGCGGGCGCCCTTGCGGGTGAGGCTGGCGATCATGTCGTCGGAGCGGCGGTCGCTGGTGATCCCGACGGTCACCCCGAGCAGCTGGGTGCCCGCGGCGGCGGGCTCGGGCGCCCGCGGAGCCGGCGGGGTGTGGGTCGCGGGAGGCGCGGCCGGCATGTCGTTCACCCTCCCGGACAGTAGGCGACGGCGTCGGCGGGCGCCACGAGCCCGCCGGTGCCGGCGGTGCGCGAGGGGCGCGCCGAGGCCACCTGCCCGACGGTGGCCGCCAGGTCGGCGACCGCGCCCACGACGACCACGGCGGGCGAGCGCACGCCGCGCTCGGCGGCCACCCGCGCGATCTCGCGCAGCGGGGCCGTGGTGGTGCGCTGGCGCGGGGTCCAGCCGTCCTCCACCACGGCGACGGGGGTGTCCGGGTCCTTGCCCGCCTCGACGAGGCCCTCGGCCAGCCGCGGCAGCGTGGACACGCCCATGAGCACCACGAGCGTGCCCCCCAGGGCGGCCAGCGCCGCCAGGGCGCCGCGGTCGGGCACGTCGTGGCCGGTCAGGACGGTGACGGAGCGGGCCAGCCCGCGGTGGGTGACGGGGATTCCCGCGGCCGCCGGCACCGCGAACGCGCTGGTCACCCCGGGCACGACCTCCACCTCGACGCCCGCCGCGCGGCAGGCCAGGACCTCCTCGCCGCCGCGGCCGAGCACGTAGCCGTCGCCGCCCTTGAGGCGCACCACGTCGCGGCCGGTGCGGGCGGCCTCGACGAGCAGGCGGTTGATCTCCTCCTGCGGCACCGGGTGGTGGTCGGGCGTCTTGCCGACGTCGACGACCTCGACCTCCTCGCCGAGCTCGTCGAGCACGGCCGTGGGGGCCAGGCGGTCCACCACCACGAGGTCGGCCTCCGCCAGGCGGCGGCGGCCGCGCAGGGTCAGCAGGTCCACCTCGCCGGGGCCGCCGCCGACGAGGGTGACGCGGCCGGGACGGCCCGGCTCGCGCTCGCCGGCGCGCAGCGGCGCGGCGCCGCCGTCCAGCCAGCGACCCAGCGCCTCCTTCAGCGCCCGCGCCCGGCGCGGGTCGCGCCCCGCCGAGACGGACGCGGTGACGGTGCCGCCGTCGACCTCGCGGCGCACCACCGCGGGGGTCCAGGCCGCCGAGGCCGCCGCGTCGTCGGCGCGCACGCACCAGGTGCGCCGCTGCTCCGCGGCCGCCGCGAGGGCCGCGTCGGTGCCGGGGTCCCCGGTGGCGGTGTGCACGAGCCACGCGCCCTCGACGTCCCCGGCGACGGCCTCGCGCTCGTGCCACGTCAGCCGCGGCAGCAGGTCGCGCAGGTCCTCGCACACGGCCGGGGCGACGAGGTGGACGTCCGCACCGGCTCCCAGCAGGTCCGCGGTGCGCCTGGCGGCGACGGGGCCGCCGCCGGCGACCAGCACCCGGCGGCCGGTCAGGTCCAGGTGCAGCGGGTAGTGCACCGCCGGGTCGTGCCCGGTGCTCACAGCTCCACCGACACGCGGCCGTCGGGACCCACCGAGCAGGGGTGCACGGCGAGGGGGGGCTGGCCGGTCGTGGACTCGCCGGTGTCCAGGTCGAAGGTGTTCAGGTGCAGCGGGCACACGACGACGCGCTCGTCGATCTGCCCGTCGGCCAGCGGTCCGCCGGCGTGCGGGCAGGCGGCCTGCACGGCGGTGACCTTCCCGCTGCGCCGGCGGAACACCGCGATCTGCTCCCCGCCGACGGCGAAGGCGCGGCCCTCACCGGGCGGGATGTCCTCCAGCGGGCACAGGTCGTGACGGGTCCGGGTGGGTTCAGCGGGGCGGGTGGGAACGCTCACCGGGAGACCTCCGCGGTCGAGGGGACGGCGCCGGCGTTGGAGTGGACCTCGGGCAGGAGACCACCGGGGGCGCCGGCCGGCCGGTGCGGCACCAGCGGCAGCGCGACCAGCGGCAGGGACGGGCGGAACTGGCCGGGGGTGACGGGCTGCTCGCCCTCCTGCCAGGGGTCGCGGTAGTTGTCCACCGTGGCCTGCATGCGCTCGTCCAGCCCCTCCGCCATGCCGTCGCTGTCCTCGACGAGGACGGCGCGCACGCGCTCGATGCCCAACCGTGGCACGAACTCGTAGGTGCGCTCCAGCCAGTTGCCCCACTCGCGGTAGAACTGGATGAAGCGGCCCGTGAGGGTGAGCACCTCCTGGGGCGAGTCCACGGTGGCCAGCAGGTCCGCCTTGCGCACCGAGGCCCCCGCGGCGCCGCCGACGTACACCTCCCACTTGCCGGCCCCGATCGCCACCACGCCGATGTCCTTCACGTAGGCCTCGGCGCAGTTGCGCGGGCACCCCACCACGCCCAGCTTCAGCTTGGCCGGGGTCTCGATGCCCTGGAAGCGGGTCTCCATGTCGATGCCGAGCTGGGTGGAGTCGCCCAGCCCGAAGCGGCAGTAGTCGGTGCCCACGCACGTCTTCACGGTGCGCACGCTCTTGCCGTACGCGTACCCCGACGGCATGCCCAGGTCCTTCCAGACCTCGGGCAGGTCCTCCTTCTTCAGCCCCAGCAGGTCGATGCGCTGCCCACCGGTGACCTTCACCAGGCCGACGTCGTACTTGCGGGCCACCGCCGCGATCTTCTCCAGCTGCTCGGGGGTGGTGACCCCGCCCTTCATCTGCGGCACCACCGAGAACGTGCCGTCGCGCTGGATGTTGGCGTGCACGCGATCGTTGATGAACCGCCCGTCGCGCTCCTCCTCGATGCCCTCGGGCCACATCATGCGCAGCAGGGAGGTCAGGCCCATCTTGGACTTGGCGTCCTCGGCGCCGCCGGGGGCCAGTTCCCGGAAGACCGCCGAGACGGACTTCAGGCCCCGCTCGCGGATGGCGGCCATGAGTTCCGGCTTGGCCATGGGGATGCCGGGCACGTACCAGTTCGCCGACTCGTCGACGGTGAGGGCACCGCCGGCGGCCCACTGGGTGATCTGCTCCACCACGGACTTGCAGGAACCGCAGCCCTTGGCGGCCTTCGTGGCGCCCATGACGGCGTTCAGCGAGGTCGCCCCGCCCTCCACCGCCTGCACGATCGCGCCCTTGGTGACGCCGTTGCAGTTGCAGACCTGCGCGTGGTCGTCGAGCTCGGCGACGCCGACCTCCTCGGCGGGGGTGCCCAGGTCGAACAGCAGCGACATCCGCTCCTCCGGCAGCGGCAGGCCCTGGTCGAACGCCTGCTGCAGGAACGCGGTCTTGCGCACGTCGCCCAGCAGGGTGGCACCCACCAGCCGGTCCTCGCGGATCACGACGTTGAGGTACACGCCGCGGTGCGGCTCGGAGAACACCACGAACTCGTCGTCGTCGCACTCCGGGCCGGGCAGGCCCATCTGCACCACGTCGACCCCGGCGACCTTCAGCTTCGTGGCGGTGCGCGAGCCGTGGTACTCGGCGCCCGGGTCCGCACCGGTGAGGTGGTCGGCCAGGACACCGGCCTGCTCCCACAGCGGCGCCACCAGGCCGTAGGTCTCGCCGCGGTGCTGCACGCACTCGCCGACGGCGTACACCTCGCCGACCTCGCCCTCGCAGCGCATCCGGTCGTCCACCACCACGCCGCGCTCGACCTCCAGGCCCGAGCGCAGCGCGACCTCCGTGTTCGGGCGGATGCCGGCCGCGACGACGACCAGGTCGGCCTCGAGCACCTCGCCGTCGGGCAGCTCCACGCCGGTGACCCGGTCCGTGCCGTGGACCCCCTTCGTCCGGACCCCGGTGTGGACGCGGATGCCCAGCGCCTCGATGGAGCGGCGCAGCACCCGCCCCGCCTCCGGGCCCAGCTGCTGGTTCATCAGGTGCTTCGGGGAGTGCACCAGGTCGACCTGCACGCCCTGGGTCGCCAGGCCGTGGGCGGCCTCCAGCCCGAGCAGCCCGCCGCCGATGACGACGGCGCGGCGGTGCGTCCGGGCGGCTGCCAGCAGCGCCCGGGTGTCGTCCAGGGTGCGGAACGCGAAGACCCCGTCCAGCAGGGAACCGTCCTCGCGGTGCAACCCGTCCATGGACGGGAAGAACGGCGTCGCGCCGGTCGCCAGGACCAGCACGTCGTACGGCGTGGTGGCCCCGGTCGCGTCGTGGACCACCTTGGCGAAGGTGTCGACGCGCTCGACGGCGACACCGGCGCGCAGGTCGATGCCGTTCTCGGTGTACCACGGCAGGGAGTTCAGGAAGATCGAGTCCTCCTGCTCCTGCCCGGTCAGCACGTGGGAGAGCATGATGCGGTTGTAGTTGCCGTACGGCTCGGCCCCGAAGACCGTCACGTCGAACTGCTCGGCGCCGCCGCGCTCCAGGATCTCCTCCACGGCGCGGGCGCCGGCCATGCCGTTGCCGACGACGACGAGCCGGCGCTTGCGGTTGCGCTGGTGCGGCAGTTCGGCGGTGCGGGTGCTGGGAGTGGTCGTGGTCACGGTGCTCACACCTCCACCAGGCCGAGGTCGACGACGATCGTGCCGGTCAGCCCGTCCGGCGCGGCCACGTGCAGCTCGAGCGTCGAGGGCGCCTCCACGTCCTCCACGATCCGCAGCGGGACGTGGGTGGCACCGGCCGCCCCGATGGGGAACCAGCGCATGGGCACCCCGTCGCGCAGCAGGACGACGGACACCATCTCGGGGGCCGAGTTGCCGCCGCGGAAGTACACGGGCTGGGCGCGCGAACCGTCGGGGACGGTGTACGACTCCAAGCCCTCGACGGCGACGGGCTTCTCCAGCCCGGTGCCGGTGAACCGGTAGGCGCCTTGCAGGAAGCGGGGGGTCGAGCTCACGGGGTCCTCCTCGAGGTCCGGTACGTGGTGGTCGGGACGCTCGGTCAGGTGTCGATCGGGTGGGACGGGGGTCAGATGGCGGTGCCGGCGAAGCGGGTGGCGCGGCCGCGGACGTAGACGGCCGCGGTGACGGCGGCGCAGACGGCGTAGAACCCGATGAAGCCGATCAGGGCCGGCGCCAGGGAACCGGTGGCCGTGATGGAGGTGGCGAACACCCGCGGGATGATGAACCCGCCGTACGCGCCGATGCCGGCGGCGATCCCGATGCAGGCCGCGGCCTCGCGCTTGGCGAGCGTCAGCGCAGCGGTGTCACCGGGGGCGATCCCGGCGCGGAAGATCGCGGGGATCATGCGGTAGATCGAGCCGTTGCCCATGCCGCTGGCGACGAACAGGACGAGGAAGCAGCCGAAGAACAGCGGGAAGCTGCCCATCCCCAGGGCCGCGATGACCCCGAGCGCACCCAGGGCCATGACCGCGTAGGCCCAGAGGCTCACGCTCGCACCGGAGAGCCGGTCCGACAGGCGGCCGCCGTAGGGGCGGGCCAGCGATCCGACCAGTGCGCCGATGAAGGCCAGGGTGAGCGGGACCGTCGGCAGGCCGATGAAGCCCCAGTCGAAGGACACCTCGGGGAACTGGTTCTTGATGAGCGTGGGGAACACCCCGGCGTAGCCGATGAAGGAACCGAACGTGCCGATGTAGAGGAAGGAGATGACCCAGGTGTGCTTGTTGCGCACCGCCGCGGCGTAGCCGCTCAGGTCCGCCTTCGCGGTCGAGAGGTTGTCCATGTACCGCCACGCCAGCACCGCGGCGAGCACCGCGAGCGGGACGACCATCAGCCCGGCCCGCTCCAGCGCCAGCCCGCCACCGATGATGACGACCACCGGGACGATCAGCTGCACCACCGCCACGCCCAGGTTGCCGCCGGCCGCGTTCAGGCCCAGGGCGGCGCCCTTCTCCCGCTCGGGGAAGAAGAAGGAGATGTTCGCCATGCTGCTGGCGAAGTTGCCGCCGCCGACGCCGGCGGTCGCGGCCACGAGCACCATGAGCCAGAACGGGGTGTCCGGGTTCTGCACCACGACCGCCAGGCCCGCGCACGGCACGATCAGCAGCAGCGCCGACACGATGGTCCAGTTGCGCCCGCCGAAGCGGGGCACCGCGAACGTGTAGGGGAAGCGCAGCGTCGCTCCCACCAGGTTGGGGATCGCGATGAGCCAGAACTGCTGGTTCGCGCTGAGCGCGAAGCCGGCCGCGTTGAGGGAGGGGGTCACGATCGTCCACAGCTGCCACACGGAGAAGCCGAGGAACTCCGCGAAGATCGACAGCCACAGGTTGCGCCGCGCGGCCGGGCGGCCGGTGGACTCCCACTGGTCGCGGTCCTCGGGGTCGTAGTGGTCGACCCAGCGGCCGGGGCGGGGGCGCGGGATCGTGCCGAGCGCGTTGTCGTGCTCCTCGGTGACGGCCATCGTGCTGACTCCTCGGGGGGTGCGGGGTCGTGGCCCGGTGGGGGAGTGGTGCCGGCGGCGTCGCTGGTGCGCCGCCGTGCCCACGACGCTAGGGACGGAGTGTTACCGCTCGCGCTCGCCCGTGTTTCACCGACGACACGTTGTCCTCACCCCCCGGAGTCGCCGCTGTGAGGGCGGCGGTCAGTAGACGTCCCGCAGGTACCGCTTGTCGGTGGCCAGCTCCTTGACGTGGTTCGCGGCCTCCTGCTCGTCCATCCGGCCGTGGACCTCCACGACCCGCCGCAGGGCGGCGTCGACGTCCTTGGCCATCCGGCTCGCGTCGCCGCACACGTACAGCGAGGCCCCGTCGCGCAGCCACGCCCACAGCTGCTCGCCGTGCTGGAGCATGCGGTCCTGCACGTAGACCTTCTCGTCCTGGTCGCGCGAGAAGGCCAGGGTCAGCCGGGTGAGGAAGCCGTCGTCGCGCATGCCCTCCAGCTCCTCGCGGTAGTAGTAGTCCGTCGTGGAGCGGCGCTCGCCGAAGAAGAGCCAGTTGCGCCCGGTGTGCCCCAGGGCCCGCCGCTCGTGCAGGAACGCGCGGAACGGCGCCACCCCGGTGCCCGGGCCGATCATGATCATCGGGGCGTCCGGGTCGGTGGGCGGCAGGAAGGACGTCGTGGGCTGCACGAACACCGGCACCCGCTCACCCTCGGGGCAGCGCTCCGCCAGGAAGCCCGAGCACAACCCGCCGCGGGTGCGGCCGTCGACCTCGTAGCGCACGACCCCCACCGTGAGCTGGACCTCGCGCGGGTCCACCAGCGGCGAGGAGGAGATCGAGTACTGCCGCGGCTGCACCCGCTTCAGGGCGGCCACCCACTCCTCGTCGTCGGCGCGGGCGGGGAAGCGGGCCAGCACGTCGGCGACCGAGCGTCCGCGCAGCCAGTCGCGCAGCTCCCCGGAGCGCTCCGGGGCGAGCAGGCCGCCGAGCTCGCCGCCGCGGGTGCGTGCGGCGACCAGGCGCAGCAGGTCCGGGCCGACCCGCTGCAGGTCCAGGTGCCGGGTGGCGGCCTCGCGCCAGCTCGTCGCCCCGACGCCGTCCAGGACCACCGTGCCGTCCGCGGGCACGCCGGTGGCGCGCAGGAACCGCTGCACCTCCGCCTCGTCGTTGACGGGCCAGACCCCCAGCGCGTCACCGGCCCGGTAGGTCACGTCCTCGGGCAGCGCGAAGCCGAAGCGGCGCACCTCCTTGTCGGAGGACGGGGCGGTCAGGCGCTCGTTGCGCACCAGCGGGGCGGGCACCGGCGCGCTGCGGCTGCCGCCGCGCGCGCGCCGGGGCGCCGGCACCGGGTCGGAGCCGGCCGCGTCGTCCCCCTCCGTGCTCCCCCGCGGGGCGGGGACGGCGGTGCGCGCCGGCGCCGCGGGCGGCCCCAGGCGCTCCAGGACCGTGCGGAACCACCGCTCGGCCTTGTCCTCCTCACCCGGTTCGCAGTCGGCGCGCTCGGCCAGGCGGGCCCCGCCCAGCTCCTCCAGGCGCGCGTCCATCCGGCGCCCGTGGCCGCAGAAGTCGGCGTAGCTGGAGTCGCCCATCGCCAGCACGGCGAAGCGGGTCGACTCCAGGCGGGGGGCGTCCGGGGCGCTCAGCGCCGACCACAGGGCCGCGCCGTTGTCGGGGGAGTCCCCGTCGCCGAAGGTGCTCGTGACCACCAGGACGGTGCCCGCCCCGGCCACGGCCGCCGGGTCGGCGGTGTCCATCGCCCGCAGCTCCACCGCGTACCCGTCCGCGCGCAGCTGCTCGGCGAAGGCGGCGGCGCGCTCGGCGGCACCGCCGGTCTGCGAGGCCCACAGCACCGTCACGCGCTGCGCGGCGTCCTCCGCGGCCGCGGGCTCCGGTGCGCGCGAGAACATCCCCGCGAGCACCCCGTCGACCCAGGCGCGGGTGCGGGTGTCGAAGGGCGCCGACGGGGGCAGCACCGGCACGCCCGTGACCCCCTCCTGCCGGCGCCCCCACAGCAGGCCGTCGAGGTACGTGCGCTGCACCTCGTCCAGCGGCGGGGGTGCGCAGGCCGCGCCCACGGGGGCGGGCTCGCGCTCGCCCCCGCCGGCCGCGGCACCGCCGGGACCGCCGGGGCGCGGACCCACCCGGGTCAGGCGCACCGCGCTCACCTTGAACTCCGGCTGGAACGAGACCGGGTCCACCGCGTCGTTCGTGACGGCGTTGACCGCCAGGTACTCGCCGTGGGAGTCGTTCCAGTGGAACGGCGCGAAGCAGCCGCCCGGCTGGACGCGGTCGCTGACGCGCGCGGGAAGCACGGCCCGCCCGCGACGGGACGCGATCTCCACCTCCTCGCCCTCGGCGACCCCCAGGGCGCGCGCGTCGTCGGGGTGCAGCTCGACGAACGGCCCGGGGTTCAGCGCCGTGAGCTTGGCGACCTTGCCGGTCTTGGTCATGGTGTGCCACTGGTGCTGCAGGCGCCCCGTCGACAGCAGGAACGGGTAGTCGTCGTCGGGCAGCTCGGCGGGGTCCACGTGCGGGCGGGCGAGGAACTGCGCACGGCCGTTCGGCGTGGCGAAGCGGAACCCGTCGCCGTCCCGGTAGCGCACCGGGTTGCGGCGTCCCTCGTCGCCGGGGGGGCTGGGCCACTGCGCCGGCCCGCCGCGCAGCTTGGCGTAGTCGATGCCGCGCAGGTCGTACCCCGTGCGCGGGTTGGCGAACCGGCGGATCTCCTCGAACACCTCCTCCGAGGAGGAGAACGCGAACGCCTCGCCGTGCCCCAGCTCGGTGGCGACCATCGCGATGAGGCGCCAGTCCGGGACCGCGTCCCCCGGCGCGTCCACGGCCTGGGGCAGCAGGGTCAGGGTCCGCTCGGAGTTGACCGTCACGTAGGTGGACTCCGCCCACAGCGCCGCCGGCAGCAGCACGTCGGCGTAGGCGGTGGTCTCGGTGTCCGCGAAGGCGTCCTGGCAGATCACCAGTTCCGCCGCCTCCAGGCCCTCGATGACGGTGCGGCGGTTGGCCACCGAGGCGACGGGGTTCGTGCAGACGATCCAGCACGCCTTCACCTCGCCCGCGGCCATCCGCTCGAACACGTCGACGGTGCCCGTCCCGGTGTCCGGGCGGATCGTGCCGCGCGGCAGCTCCCACACGTCCTCGGTGAAGGCCCGGTCCTCCTCCACCAGCACCGAGCGCTGCCCGGGCAGGCCCGGGCCCATGTAGCCCATCTCCCGCCCACCCATCGCGTTGGGCTGGCCGGTCAGGGAGAACGGCCCGCTGCCGCGGCGCCCGATGGCGCCGGTGGCCAGGTGCAGGTTGCACAGGGCGTTGGTGTTCCACGTGCCGTGGGTGCTCTGGTTCAGCCCCATCGTCCAGCACGACATCCAGTCCCCGGCCTCGCCGATCCAGCGCGCGGCGGTGCGCAGGTCCTCCTCGGCCACCCCGGTGATCCCGCTGACGGTGGCGGGGGAGTAGTCCGCCAGCACCGCCTCCAGGGCGTCCCAGCCGTCGGTGTGCCGCCGGACGAACTCCTCGTCCACGTGGCCGGCCTCGACGACCAGGTGCAGCAGGCCGTTGAGCAGGGCCAGGTCGGTGCCGGGGCGGATCTGCAGGAACAGGTCGGCCCGCTCCGCCGTCGCCGTGCGGCGCGGGTCCACGACGATGAGCTTCGCGCCCGCCTTCAGCCGGTCCGCCATCCGCAGGAACAGGATCGGGTGGCAGTCGGCCATGTTGGCGCCGGTGACGAGGAACACGTCGGCGTGGTCGAAGTCGTCGTAGGAGCCGGGCGGCCCGTCGGCCCCCAGGGAGGACTTGTAGCCGGCGCCGGCGCTGGCCATGCACAGGCGCGAGTTGGACTCCAGGTGGCGCGTGCGCAGGTAGCCCTTGGCGAGCTTGGTCGCCAGGTACTGCGCCTCCAGCGACATCTGCCCCGACACGTACAGGGCGACGGCGTCGGGACCGTGCTCCTCGACGATCGCCCGCAACCGCTCGGCGGTGCGCGCGACCACCTCCGCCAGGCCGGCGTCGACCGGCTGCGCACCCCGCTCGGGGCGCACCCCGGCGCGTTCCAGCCGGCCGCCGGCCAGCATGAACTCCGCGCTCGTGGCGCCCTTGGTGCACAGGCGCCCCGCGTTGGCCGGGTGCTGCCGGTCGCCGGTGACCCCCTGGGCGGTGCGCCGGCCGGTGACCGGGTCGGTCCGGACCTGCAGGACGATCCCGCAGCCCACGCCGCAGTACGAGCAGGACGTGCGCACCGTCCGCGGAGAGGCGTCGGTGGAGGTCTCGGGCGCCATGGGCCCAGCACAGCCGATCCGTGTTTCCAGGGCGTTTCCCCGCCGTGACACCGGGGCTGCCTCGCCCTCACCGCCGGTGGCGGGGGGTGAGATCGCCCGTTCGCGGGGCGCCCGTCCGGGGGTCCGCACCGGCCCGGGGGACCGGCGCGGCGGTAGGCTGCGCCCCGCCTGAGCCCGTCGATCGCGCCAGGCCACCCACCCCGCCGGCCGCCCGGTCCGAGCGGACGCACGCCCGGCCGGCGACGCCGGGGCGAGGAGAGGCACCGATGGACGAGCTCACGCTGCTGCAGGTCAGCCACCGCTACGACGTGGACGTGGCCACCCTGCACCAGCTCGTCGGCCGCCGGCTGCTGCCGGCGCCGACGTGGACCGACGGCCGGCTCGGGTGGCGCGCCGAGGACGTCAGGCAGCCGCTGCGCGAGCTCGGCCTGAGCCGCCGCTGACCGCGCCGGGGCCCCGGCGCGGTCGGGCGGCGGCTCAGCCCTCGCGCAGGTCCAGCCGGGCCACCTGCGCCTCGTCCAGCTGCACGCCGAGCCCGGCCGTCGAGGAGCGCAGCTCGTCGACGCTGCGCGGGCCCACGACGGGGAACGTGGGGAACGGCTGGGCCAGCACGAACGCCAGCGCCACCGCGGTCGCCGGCACGCCCAGCTGCGCCGCCAGCTCCTCCGCGCGCCGCTTGCGCTCGAAGTTGGCGTCGCTGTAGTAGCAGCGCACCAGGTCGGCGTCGCGGCGCTCGGCGGGGTCGGCGCGGGCGAAGAACCCGCGGGCCTGCGAGGACCACGGCAGCAGCGGCACCTGCCGCTCGGTCAGCCAGCGCTTGGAGGCCGCGTCGGTGACGTGCCGGCACCCGGCCCAGGGGACGTCCAGCGCCTCGGCCAGGCCGAAGTGGTTGCTGAGCACCGACAGGCCCCGCTTGCCGTTCGCGGCGGCCCACGCGTTCGCCTCGTCGAAGCGCTCCGTCGTCCAGTTGGAGACGCCGAACACCCCGATGCGCCCGGCGTCGGCGTGCTCGTTGAGCACGTCGACGAACTCGCCCACCGGCACGTCGGGGTTGTCGCGGTGCAGCAGGTACAGCTCGGCGCGCTCGCGCTGCTGGTTCTCCAGCGACTCCAGCAGCTGCCACGTCATGCCCTGCGGGGTGCACTCGGGGGTGTGCCCGCCCTTGGCGACGACGACGGCCTCGGAGTGCAGCCCGCGGTTGGTCAGCCACTGCCCCAGCAGCTTCTCGTGGCGGCCCTGCCCGTACCACCAGGACGTGTCGAACGTCGTCCCGCCGGCCTCCCAGAACGCGTCGAACAGCGCGGAGGCGTGCGCCAGGTCGGGCTGGTTGTCCACGCCCATGACGATGCGGGACAGGGGTTTCTCGAGCCCGTCGATGCTCCCGTAGCGCATCGGGTTCGGGGAGGCGACGCGCAGCGGCAGGCCGGAGACGGGCGGGATCGCGGCGGTGTCGCGCTCGAACGGGTAGCGCACCCCGACCGCCGCGCGCCAGCGGTCCAGCACCGCGGCGCTGGCCAGGGAGTCGTCCAGGGAGTGCTCCGCCGCGCCGGCCGAGACGTCCTCGCCGCGCCCGGCCGCCTCGGCCAGGCGCGCCAGCGCCGCCGCCTCGGCGGCGTAGGGCAGGTGCCCCTCGGTCTCGGGGCCGAACGTCAGGACCTGCTCGGGCTCGCCCGCCCGGCGCAGCACGATGCCCGTGCCGGCGCCGATCGCCCACGGGTCGGCCAGGTGGATCGAGCCGGCCGTGCCGTGCACCGCCACCGCCGGCGGCTCGGCCAGCCGCACGCCGGTGCGCACCGTCGCGGTGACACCGCCGTCGGCGCCGCCGTCGAACTCCAGCGCGGCCACGGCCCACTCGTCCACGCCGGTGCTCCCGACGGTGCCCCCGCCGCGCAGCGAGGTCAGCACCGCCGCTCGCCCCAGCGCGGCGCCGGCCACGGCGCGGGCCATCGTCACGGGGTAGCCGCCCACGTCGAGGATCCCGCCGCCGGCCAGGTCGGCGTCGAACAGGCGCCCGGTGGGGGAGGCGGCGAAGGAGAAGCTCGCGTCGACGTGCAGCACCCGCCCGACGGCGCCGGAGCGCACCAGGTCCAGCAGGGCGCGCTGCTGGGGGTGGAAGGCGTACATGTACGCCTCCAGCAGCACCCGGCCGCTGGTGCGCGCGGCGTCCACCACGGCCATGGCGCTGCCGTGGTTCGGGGCCAGCGGCTTCTCGCACAGCACGTGCTTGCCGGCGCGCAGCGCGGCGATCGCCAGGGGCGCGTGGGCGGTGTGCACGGTCGCGACGTAGACGGCGTCGACGCCCGGGTCGGCCAGGACCTCGGCGTGGGTGCCGGTGCGCGCGCCGGGGGCGACCTCGTCGGCGAACGCGCGCGCCCGCTCGGCGGCGGAACTGCCCACGGCCACGATCTCCCCGGCCCCGGCGGAGGGCAGCTGGGAGGCGAAGCGGCGGGCGATGGAGCCGGGGCCGAGCACGGCCCAGCGCAGGGGAGCAGCAGGGGGCGTCACGGGACGCTCCTTCGCGGTCGTGGGGGAGCGCCGTGGTCGGCCACGGCGGCCCCGGGAGCCTAGGGACGCGGCGCTCGGGCGGTCAACGCCCCACCCGCCGACGCGCCGCGCCCGCGCCCGGGCCGGTCGCGGCACCTAGGATCCCCGTGTGAGCCCCGAGCGCCCCTCGAACGCCCCCGCAGCGCAGCCGGACGGTCCCGTCGCCGCCCCCGGCGTCGACGTCAAGCCCCGCAGCCGCCAGGTGACCGACGGGCTGCAGGCCACGGCCTCGCGCGGGATGCTCCGCGCGGTCGGCATGGGCGACGAGGACTGGGTCAAGCCGCAGATCGGCGTGGCCTCCAGCTGGAACGAGATCACCCCCTGCAACCTGCCGCTGGACCGCCTGGCCAAGGCCGTCAAGGACGGGGTGCACGCCGCGAAGGGGTACCCGCTGGAGTTCGGCACGATCTCCGTCTCCGACGGCATCTCCATGGGCCACGAGGGGATGCACTACTCCCTGGTCAGCCGCGAGGTCATCGCCGACTCGGTGGAGACGGTCATCAGCGCCGAGCGCCTGGACGGCTCGGTCCTGCTGGCCGGGTGCGACAAGTCCCTGCCCGGCATGCTCATGGCCGCCGCCCGCCTGGACCTGGCCAGCGTGTTCCTCTACGCCGGCACGATCCTGCCCGGCCGGGCGAGGCTGTCCGACGGCAGCGAGCACGAGGTCACCCTCATCGACGCCTTCGAGGCCGTGGGGGCCTGCGCGCGCGGGCTGATGTCCCGTGAGGACGTGGACACCATCGAGCGCGCCATCTGCCCGGGCGAGGGCGCCTGCGGCGGCATGTACACCGCGAACACCATGGCGGCCGCCGCGGAGGCGCTGGGCATGTCGCTGCCCGGCAGCGCGGCCCCGCCGGCCACGGACCGCCGCCGCGACGGGTTCGCCCGCCGCTCCGGGCAGGCCGTGGTGAACCTCCTCGCGAACGGGATCACCGCCCGGCAGGTCATGACCAAGGAGGCGTTCGAGAACGCCATCGCCGTGGTCATGGCGCTGGGCGGCTCCACCAACGCGGTGCTGCACCTGCTGGCCATCGCCTACGAGGCCGAGGTGGACCTGACGCTGGCGGACTTCGACCGCATCGCGGGCAGGGTGCCGCACCTGGGCGACCTCAAGCCCTTCGGCAGGCACGTCATGGTCGACGTGGACCGCATCGGCGGCATCCCGGTGGTCATGCGCGCGCTGCTGGACGCGGGCCTGCTGCACGGGGACACCCTGACGGTGACGGGCCGGACGATGGCGGAGAACCTCGCGGAGATCGCCCCGCCGGACGTCGACGGCGTGGTGCTGCGGGCGCTGGACGACCCGATCCACCGCACCGGCGGCATCACGGTCCTCTCGGGGAACCTGGCCCCGGGCGGTGCGGTCGTCAAGAGCGCCGGGTTCGACTCGGAGGTCTTCGAGGGCACCGCGCGGGTCTTCGAGCGCGAGCGCGCGGCGCTGGACGCGCTGGAGGACGGCACGATCGGCGCGGGCGACGTGGTCGTCATCCGCTACGAGGGCCCCAAGGGCGGCCCCGGCATGCGCGAGATGCTCGCCATCACCGGGGCGATCAAGGGCGCCGGGCTGGGCAAGGACGTGCTGCTGCTGACCGACGGGCGCTTCTCCGGCGGCACCACGGGCCTGTGCGTGGGGCACGTGGCGCCGGAGGCCGTGGACGGCGGGCCGATCGCCCTGGTGCGCGACGGCGACCCGATCCGCCTGGACGTGGCGGCCAAGACGCTCGAGGTGCTCGTCGACGACGCGGAGCTGGAGCGCCGGCGCGAGGGCTGGGAGCCGCTGCCGCCGGTGTTCACGCGCGGCGTGCTGGCGAAGTACGCCAAGCAGGTGCAGTCCGCCTCCGTGGGGGCCGTCTGCACCTGAGCGACCGCGAGCCGCCGGGGCGCGCTGTCCAGAACGTGGACCTTGTGTCCATGATGTGAGACGAGGCGCCCCGGCGGCTGACACCGCCCGGAGGGGCGACTACCGTGCTGGGCATGCGGTTCCTCGTAGCCATCGGACAGCGCGCCCGCTGAGGTCGACGACGATCGACCCGCCGAGCGCGCGACCCCTCACCCACCTGTCGGCGGAGGGGTCTTTTCGCGTCCGGCGCACCGAGCGGCCGGTCGCGTCCGACGACTGCAGGACCCGAGCCGCACCGCCGAGGAGGACTCCAGATGGCCCACGAGCCGATCAGCGCCACGCCGATCAGCACCCAGCCGGCCGGCGAGCAGGGCCCCAGCGGCCTGCCGCTGGACCCCACGCTCCCCGTCGCGTCGCTCACCGGCGCGCAGAGCCTGGTCCGCTCCCTGGAGGCGGTAGGGGTCGAGGTCGTCTTCGGCATCCCGGGCGGCGCGATCCTGCCGGCGTACGACCCGCTGATGGACTCCCCGCACGTGCGGCACATCCTCGTGCGCCACGAGCAGGGCGCCGGGCACGCGGCCGAGGGGTACGCCGTGGCCACCGGCAAGGTGGGCGTGTGCATGGCCACCTCCGGCCCGGGCGCCACGAACCTCGTCACGCCCATCGCCGACGCCAACATGGACTCCGTGCCCATGGTGGCCATCACCGGCCAGGTGGGCGCCGCGGCGATCGGCACCGACGCCTTCCAGGAAGCCGACATCGCCGGCATCACCACGCCGATCACCAAGCACAACTACCTGGTGACCGACCCCGCCGACATCCCGCGCGTGATCGCCGAGGCGTTCCACCTGGCCGCCACCGGCCGTCCCGGCCCGGTGCTCGTGGACGTCGCGAAGTCCGCGCTGCAGGCGCGCACCTCCTTCGAGTGGCCCACCTCGGTGGACCTGCCCGGGTACCGCCCGGTGGTCCGCCCGCACGGCAAGCAGGTCAAGGAGGCCGCGCGGCTCATCGCGGCCGCGCAGCGCCCGGTGCTCTACGTCGGCGGCGGCGTGGTCAAGGCCGACGCCGCCCCGGAGCTGCGCGCCCTGGCCGACCTGACGGGCATCCCCGCCGTCACCACGCTCATGGCCCGCGGGGCCCTGCCCGACTCGCACCCGTCCAACCTGGGCATGCCGGGCATGCACGGCACCGTCGCGGCGGTGGCGGCCTTGCAGAAGTCCGACCTGCTCATCACCCTGGGCGCGCGCTTCGACGACCGCGTCACCGGTGAGCTGTCCAGCTTCGCCCCCGGCGCCAAGGTCATCCACGCCGACATCGACCCCGCCGAGATCGGCAAGAACCGCGCGGTGGACGTGCCCATCGTCGGCGACGCCAAGCTCGTCCTGGCGGAGCTGACCACCGCGGTGGCCGCGGAGTTCGAGGCGAACGGCCGCGCCGACATCGGCTCCTGGACCGCGCAGACCGACGCGTGGCGCTCGACGTACCCCCTGGGCTACACCGCGCCGGACGACGGCACCCTCTCGCCGCAGCACGTCATCGAGCGCATCGGCGCCATCGCCGGGCCGGAGGCGGTCTACGTCTCCGGTGTGGGCCAGCACCAGATGTGGTCGGCCCAGTTCGTGAAGTACGAGAACCCGCGCACCTGGCTGAACTCCGGCGGCCTGGGGACCATGGGTTACGCCGTGCCGGCGGCCATGGGCGCCAAGGTGGGCCGGCCCGACACCGTCGTGTGGGCCATCGACGGCGACGGCTGCTTCCAGATGACCAACCAGGAGCTGGCCACCTGCACCCTGAACGGGATCCCCGTGAAGGTGGCGATCATCAACAACTCCAGCCTCGGCATGGTCCGCCAGTGGCAGACCCTGTTCTACTCCGAGCGCTACTCCAACACCGACCTGCACTCCGGCGACCACTCGACGCACTCCGCGCCGGTCCCGGACTTCGTCAAGCTGGCCGACGCCTACGGCTGCGTGGGGCTGCGCTGCGAGCGCCCCGAGGACGTCGACGCCACCATCGAGAAGGCGATGGCGATCAACGACGTGCCCGTCGTCGTGGACTTCCGCGTCCACCGCGACGCGATGGTCTGGCCGATGGTCGCCGCCGGCGTGAGCAACGACCAGATCCAGTACGCCCGCGGGCTGTCCCCGGAGTGGGACCGCGAGGCCGACAGCGACGGCGTGTCCAGCGACGACCCCGCCGCGCAGAAGGTGATCTCCTGATGAGCCGCCACACCCTCTCCGTCCTGGTCGAGAACCGGCCGGGTGTCCTGATGCGCATCACCTCGCTGTTCGCGCGCAGGAACTTCAACATCCACTCCCTCACGGTCGGACCGACCGAGCGCAGCGAGATCTCCCGGATGACCATCGTCGTCGACGTGGCCTCGCAGCCCCTGGAGCAGGTGACGAAGCAGCTCAACAAGCTGATCAACGTCTTGAAGATCGTCGAGCTCGAGGACGACGCCTCGGTTCAGCGCGAGCTGCTGCTCGTGAAGGTCCGCGCCGACGCCTCCGCGCGCGGCGAGGTCGTCGACACCGTGGCGCTGTTCCGCGCCCACGTCGTCGACGTCTCCCCGGACGCGGTCACCGTCGAGGCGACCGGCAGCCCCGAGAAGCTGGCCGCGCTGCTGCGCGTGCTGGAGCCGTTCGGCATCCGCGAGCTCGTCCAGTCCGGTGCCGTCGCGCTCGCGCGCGGCGGCCGGGCCATCTCCGACCGCGCCCTGCGCTCGGCCTGAACCACCCACCCGCAACGCACGAACCGACGAGGAGAGAACCCCACGTGGCCGAGATGTTCTACGACGACGACGCCGACCTGTCCAAGATCACCGGCAAGAAGGTGGCGGTCCTGGGCTTCGGCAGCCAGGGCCACGCCCACGCCCTGTCGCTGCGCGACTCCGGCGTCGACGTCGTCGTCGGCCTGAAGGAGGGCTCCAAGAGCCGCGCCAAGGCCGAGGAGCAGGGCCTGCAGGTCCTCACCCCGTTCGAGGCGTCCAAGGCCGCCGACGTCATCATGGTCCTGGTGCCGGACCACCTCCAGCGCGGCCTGTACGCCGAGTCGATCGAGCCGAACCTGACCGCCGGCAAGGCGCTGTTCTTCAGCCACGGCTTCAACATCCGCTTCGGCTACATCAAGCCCCCGGCCGACGTCGACGTCGTCATGGTCGCCCCCAAGGGCCCGGGCCACCTGGTGCGCCGCGAGTACGTCGACGGCCGCGGCGTGCCGGTCATCGTCGCGGTGGAGCAGGACGCCACCGGCGGCGCCTGGGACCTGGCGCTGGCCTACGCCAAGGCCATCGGCGGCCTGCGCGCCGGCGGCATCAAGACCACCTTCACCGAGGAGACCGAGACCGACCTGTTCGGCGAGCAGGCCGTGCTGTGCGGCGGCGCCTCGGCGCTGGTGCAGACCGGTTTCGAGGTCCTCACCGAGGCCGGTTACCAGCCGGAGGTCGCCTACTTCGAGTGCCTGCACGAGCTGAAGCTCATCGTCGACCTCATGTACGAGGGCGGCATCGCCAAGCAGCGCTGGAGCGTGTCGGACACCGCCGAGTGGGGCGACTACGTCTCCGGCCCGCGCGTCATCGACGCCTCGGTCAAGGAGCGCATGAAGGAGGTCCTGAAGGACATCCAGGACGGCACCTTCGCCCAGCGCTTCATCGAGGACCAGGACGCCGGCGCGCCGGAGTTCAAGCGCCTGCGCGCCGAGGCCGAGCAGCACCCCATCGAGGCCACCGGCCGCGAGCTGCGCAAGCTCATGGCGTGGGTGAAGTCGGACGACTCCGACTACGTCGAGGGTTCCGCCGCCCGCTGACCCGGCGCGTCCCGTGCCCCCGCGTCCCTCCCGGGACGCGGGGGCACGGTCGTCGACGGAGCTCGTCGCCCAGCGCCGGGTGCCGACGAGGTCGACAGCCCCGCCTCACCGAGGCACGGCTGCGCCACGTTCAGTAGTGTCGCTGGACGACGGTCGAGGACCGGGTGCGGACGGGGGTGGACGTGGTGGCGACGGGCCCCCTGGCGTGCACGACGTGACGGGCGCCGAGGACCTGCTGCCCGCGGACGAGCAGGCACGACTGTCCGAGTGCGCCCGCGAGCCGATCCACGTCCCCGGAGCGGTCCAACCGCACGGCGTCCTGCTGGCCGCCGACCCGGCCACCTTCGAGGTGGTCCAGGTCAGCGCCAACTGCAGGCAGCTGCTCGGTGCGGAGGTGCACGCGGTCCTGGGGCGCCCGCTCGAGGCCGCCGTCGGGCCGGGGTGCTCGCGGCGGTTGCGCACCGCCCACGCCGCCGCGGACGACGGCACGGTGCCGGCGCTGCGCGCCAGGACCGGTGGTTCCCCCGTCGACGTGAGCGCTCACGGTTCGGGGGGTTTCCTGGTCGTCGAGGTCGAGCCCGCGGGTACCGCTTCCCCGGCTCGGGTCCTGACCGGCCTGCACGCGGCCACGGAGCGCCTCTTCCGCAGCAGGACGGTCGAGGAGGTGCGCACGGCGACGGCGCAGGAGATCCGCCGCCTCACCGGGTTCGACCGGGTCATGGTGTACCACTTCCACCCCGACGGGCACGGCGAAGTGGTGGCCGAGGACCGCGTCGAGGACGTCGAGCCGTACCTGGGACTGCACTACCCGGCCTCCGACATCCCCGCCCAGGCGCGCCGCCTGTACCTGCTGCAGCAGTCCAGGCACATCGTCCTCGGCCCGGAGGAGCCGGCCCCCCTGCTGCGCACGGCCGGCACCGCCGACGCCACGCCCCTGGACCTGAGCCGCGCCCACCTGCGTGCCGTGTCGCCGCACCACGTGCAGTTCATGCGCAACATGGGGATCGGCGCCAGCATGTCGCTGCCCCTGGTCCACGACGGCGAGCTCGTCGGGATGGTCTCCTGCGGGGACCGGCGGGCCCGGCACCTGCCCCACGTGCTGCGCCAGGCCTGCGAGGTCCTCGCCCAGCAGCTCACCTCCCGGCTCACCGCGCTGCACGAGACCCGGCAGCTGAGCAGGCGGCTGGAGGTCCAGCAGGTCCGCACGCGCCTGGTGGAGCAGATGGCCGGGGCCGAGGACGTCCCCGACGGCCTGACCCGCGGGGAGGTCACCCTGCTCGACCTCGTCCCCGCTGACGGCGCCGTCGTCTCGCTGGACGAGGAACTCCTCCAGGTCGGCCGGACGCCGCCGGAGGCCGACGTGCTGGCGGCGGTGGAGCGGCTGCGGAGCACCGAGGAGGGGAACCTCCCCCTCGTCAGCGACGCGCTGGCCCTGGAGCGGCCCGACCTCGCGGAACTGCTGCCGTCGACGGCCGGGGTGGTGTTCGTGCCCTTCGGAGGCGATCGCGACTACCTCCTCTGGTTCCGCCGCGAAGTGGTGCAGACGCTGGACTGGCTGGGCGACCAGTCGACGCAGAACCGGGACACGCCGTTGTCGCCGCGCAACTCCTTCGCCTCGTGGCGCCAGAGCGTCTCCGGTCGCTGCCTGCCCTGGGACCCGGTGGAGGTCTCCGAGGCCCGCGAACTGCGGCGCGACATCGATGCGGTGCTGCTGCGCCGTGCCGAGAGCCGGCTGGCCCACCTCGGGATGCACGACGCCCTGACGGGCCTGCCCAACCGGCGTCTGCTCATGGACAGGCTCGGGCACGCCCTGGACCGCCACGACCGGGGATCGGCCGTGACGCTGCTGTTCATCGACCTGGACCGGTTCAAGCTCGTCAACGACTCCTTCGGCCACGACGTGGGGGACGCCCTGCTGCTGCACGCGGCGCACCGCATCAAGCACGCCGCCCGGGCCAGCGACACCGTCGCCAGGCTGGGTGGGGACGAGTTCACGGTCCTGTGCGAGGACACCGATGCCGCGGCCGCCGGTGTCCTCGCCCAGCGCATCGTCGACGCCTTCCAGGAGCCGGTCGAGCTGGAGGGGCGGGAACTGCGCATCACCGCTTCCATCGGGGTGACCACCGCCCGGGAGCACCACCGCCCGGCGGACCTGCTCCGGGAGGCGGACTCCGCGATGTACCTGGCGAAGGAGGAGGGCCGCAACCGGGCCTCGCGGTTCGAGGCGGGGCTGCGGTACCAGGCGCTGCGCCACCTGGACACCGAGCAGGCGCTGCGCCGGGGGCTGGCACGCGGAGAGCTGGAACTGCACTACCAGCCCATCGTCGACGTCCCCACCGGTGAGCTGCGCGGTGTCGAAGCGCTGCTGCGCTGGGACCGGCCCGGCGTCGGGCAGGTCCCGCCGGACCGGTTCATCCCCCTGGCCGAGGACACCGGGTTCATCGTGCCGCTGGGCGAGTGGGTCCTCGACGAGGCCCTGGGGCAGCTGCGCACCTGGAAGAGCCAGGGCCACCTGCCGCCCGGTTTCCGCATGGCGGTCAACCTCTCCCCGCAGCAGCTCGGCAGCCCCGCCTTCGTCGACGTGGTCCAGCGCGCCGTCGAGCGCAACGGCGTCGCCCCGTCGGAGGTGAGCCTGGAGATGACCGAGACGACGCTGATGTCGGAGGGCTCGACCATGAGCGAGGCCGTCGAGGCCCTGAGCTCCCTCGGCGTCGGCCTGTCCATCGACGACTTCGGAACCGGTTACTCCTCCCTCGCCTACCTCCGCTACCTCCCCGTCCAGCAGCTGAAGGTGGACCGCTCCTTCGTCAGCGGAGCGGTGCCGGGCTCGCGCGACGTCGCTCTCGTCGCTGCCGTGTGCGGTCTCGCGCAGGAGTTCGGGATGACCTGCGTCGCGGAAGGCGTGGAGCGGGCCGAGGAGCTGGCGATGCTCGCCGAGATCGGTTGCGATTCCGCGCAGGGGTTCCACATCGGCCGGCCCGAGCCGGCCGCGACCCTCGAGGTCCGCTGGCGGCCGCGCACCGCGGCCGGGGGGAACCCCCGGCCGCAGTAGCGCGCGGCTCCGGTCAGGGAGCCGGCACCTCGAACACCGGTGTGCCGTCCGCGTTCCAGCTCAGCCGCTGCACGCGCGCGTGCCGGTTCGGGTCGTACAACGGGTCCTCACCGTGGAAGCCCGGGTAGTCGCGCGCGTGGAAGACGAACAGGTCGCTCACGCCGTCCTCGGCCACCGTGAAGGAGCCGTGGCCCGGGCCGTACCGGTTCACCTCCGCCCGCGTGGCGAGCACCGGCTCGGGGTGCTTGCGCCAGGATGCGGCGTCGAGCAGGTCGGCGTCCTCGTCAGCCGTCAGCAGCCCCACGCAGTACCGGTCGTCGGTGGCGCTGGCGGAGAAGGTCACGAACACCCGGCCGTTGCGCACCAGCACCGCCGGGCCCTCGTTGACCGCGAAACCCCGCACCTCCCACGGCAGCGTCGGCGTGGCGATGCGCACCGGTTCGCCACCCAGGGAGGTGGGGGAGGCCATCGGGGCGATGTACAGGCTGGAGTTCACGTCGATCCCCGCTTCGCGCTGCGCCCACAGGTAGTAGCGCTGCCCGCGGTGCTCGAACGTCGTCGCGTCGAGCTTGAACGAGCCGAACGGGGTGGTGAGCTCCTGCGGCTCCCCCCAGCCGGCCGGATCGCGCGGATCGGCCAGCGAGGACTCGATGACGTACATCCGGATGGCGAAGACGTCGTCGGAGTCGCCGGCTGCGAAGTACACGTACCAGCGGCCGTCGATGCGGTGCAGTTCCGGTGCCCACACGTGCCCGCCCATCCGGCCGCTCGCGGGCCGGCGCCACACCACCGACTCCGGTGCGGTGCGCAGCCCGGCGATCGTGGGCGCCCCGCGCACCACGACGCGGTCGTACTCCGGCACCGAGCCGGTGAAGTAGTACGTCCCCTCCACCGGCGGGGTGGTGAACGGGTCGGCGCGCTGCTCCACCAGCAGCTCGGGGGTGGGCGCGCCGTGGGGCGGTGCGTCGGTCAACGGTCCTCCATCGCAGTCGGTACCGGGAGGTTAGTGGGGGAGCGGGCCGCCGCTGCGCCGGCCGAACCGCTCGCGCACCTCGCCGGCGTCCGCACCGGTGCGCAGCAACGAGGCCAGCAGCACCCGCGCCTGCCCGGTCCGCAGCCACCCCGACGGCACCGCGCCGGCGGCGGCGAGGTCGTGCCCGCCGCCCCCGCCGCCGTACCCCGCGCTCACCGGGCCGCCGGGCACGCGGGTCGTCACGACCACGGCGACGCCCGCGCGGGTGCAGCGCCGCACCGCCTCCACCACGTCCGCGCTGGCGTTGCCGGACCCCAGCGCCTGCAGCACGACGCCGCGCGCCCCCGCGGCGAGCGCGGCGTCCACCAGCACCCCGTCCCCGCCGGGGGAGACCGCCACCACGTCCACCCGCGGCCAGGGCGCGTCCGTCCACGGCAGCGGCTGTGCCCGCGGCAGCGGCACGGCGGGCGAGGAGAACGCGTCCAGGTCCGTGGTGTGCCGCTTGCTCAGCCCCGCCGCCGGGTGCACCCGGCCGCCGAACGCCACCAGCACGCCGCGCCCGCGGGCGGCGGGGTCCAGCGCGGTGCGGGCGGCGTGGGCCACGTTGGCCGGGCCGTCGGGCTCCGGGTCGTCGGCGGTGCGCTGCGCACCGGTCAGCACCACCGGCCGGACGTCGTCGTGGTGCAGGTCCAGCAGGAGGGCCGTCTCCTCCATCGAGTCCGTGCCGTGCAGCACCACCACCGCGGCGACGTCCGCGTCGGCCAGCGCCCCCGCGACGGCCACCCGCACCCGGCCGGCGTCGGCGAGCGTCAGGCTGGAGGAGTCCGCGCGCAGCGCCTCGACCACCCGCACCCGCGCGTCCGGGACGGCACCCGCGAGCAGCGCGGCCGCACCGAGGGAGGGCGTGCTCACCCCGTGCTCGTCGCGGGTGCTGGCGATCGTGCCGCCGGTGGTCACGACGGCCAGGACGGGGACGGGGGGAGGCGTCTCGGGCACCGGCCCAGGATGTCGTGGGAGCGTCGCGGACCGGCGTGCGGGGCGGTGCGCCCGGTGGCAGGCTCGCGCGCATGAGCAACCTCAGCGACGACGACATCACCACCACCCCGCTCGGCGCCGGTGGCGGCGGCGACGCCGACTCCGGCGACAGCGACGCCACGCAGGTCGACCCCTCGGGCTCGGACGCGGCGGGCGTGGACCCCGCCGGCGGTGAGGGCGGCGACGCCGACTCCGGCGACAGCGACTCCACCCAGGTCGACCCCTCCGGCTCCGACCCGGCCGGTTCCGACCCCGCCGGGAGCTGACGTGACGCTGGCTCCCACCCGTCCCGGGGGCGTCCCCACCCCGGGGGCGGCGCCGGGCGCGTCGGCGCTGACGCGCTGCTTCGGCGCGGCGGCCGGCTCGATCGCCACCGAGCACTGGAACTCCCGCCCGCTGCTGGTGCGGGCCGCCGAGCGCTCCGCGCAGGGCGGCCGCGCCGACTTCGACGACCTGCTGTCCACCGCGGACGTCGACGAGCTGCTGGGCCCGCGCGCGCTGCGCACCCCGTTCTTCACGATGGTCAAGGACGGTGTCGGCCTGCCCCGCAGCGCCTTCACCCGCAGCGCCGTCGCCGGCAACCAGCAGCTGGGCGACCTCGCCGACAGCGACGGCATCGCCCGCTCCTTCGCCGACGGCGCCACGATCGTGCTGCAGGCGCTGCACCGCACCTGGCCGCCGCTGGCGGCGTTCTGCGCGGACCTGGCCGCCGAGCTGGGGCACCAGTGCCAGGTGAACGTCTACGTCACCCCGCCCGGCGCGCAGGGCTTCAAGCCCCACCACGACACCCACGACGTCGTGGTGCTGCAGGTCGACGGGCGCAAGCACTGGACGATCCACCCGCCCGCGGTGGAGCTGCCGCTGAAGACGCAGCCGTCGAAGGCCCTGGGCCCGGACCCGGTCGGCGGCCGCGAACCCGTCATCGACACCGTGCTGGAACCCGGTGACGCCCTCTACCTGCCCCGCGGCTGGCTGCACTCCGCGCGCACCACCGAGGAGCGCTCCGTGCACCTGACGGTGGGGCTGCTGGCGACCACCTGGGCCGACGTCCTCGCCGACGCCGTCGCCGGGGCGGGCCGCGACGACGTGACGCTGCGCCGGGCGCTGCCGCTGCCCGGTGAGCACCTCGACGTCGAGGGGTTCCGGGCGGCCGCGGCGCGCTGGGTGGAGCAGCTGGACGAGGCCGCCGTGCGCCGGCTCGTGCAGCGCCGCCGCGACCGCGCCGTGCCCGCCGAGCCGGTGGGTGCGCTGGCGCAGGACGCCGCCGCCCGCTCGCTGGGCGCCGGCACGCGGCTGCGGCCGCGCCGCGGGCTGACCACGCGCCTGGCCGACGCCGGGGACCGCGTCGAGCTGGTCCTGCCCGATCGGCGCGTGGCTTTCCCCGGCTGGGTGCGCCCGGCCCTGGAGCACGTGCTGGCCTCGGCGACCACGTCGGCCGGTGAGCTGGCGGCCGCGGGGACCGGGGTGGACGAGGACGACGCGCTCGTGGTGCTGCGGCGCCTGCTGCACGAGAACGTCCTGCTGCCCGCGGGGCCGGCCTGAGCTCTGCCCCCGCCCTCGGTGAGCGGTTCTCCTGCGCCGTGCGGGCGCAGGAGGACCGCGACCAGCTGCTGGGCACCGCCACCCCGGTGCGCGGCTACCTGCTCGTGGAGGAGCCGGGCCCGTGGGGCCCGGGCGCGGTGCCGGCGTCCCGGCTGGGGGAGGCCACCACGGCGCGGTTGCGCGAGGCGGCCGCCGCCCTGGGCGTGAAGCTGCTGCTGGTGCGCCGCCCCGACGCCGCCGGACGGGACCCCGGCGGGCCGCGGCGGTTGTTCCTGGCCGACTGCCGCCGCGGCCGCACCCGGTTGCGCACCCGCCTCGCGCCGCTCGACGCCCTGGCCGCCGTCGTGGACGGCGGCGGGGAGGACGGCGGCTGGGAGGACGCGACCGGACCGCTGCTGCTGGTGTGCACCCACGGGCGCAAGGACTGGTGCTGCGCCGTGCGCGGGCGGCCCGTGGTCGCGGCGCTGGCCGCGCTGGACGCCGAGGCGGTGTGGGAGTGCTCGCACCTGGGCGGGGACCGCTTCGCCGCCACCGCGCTGTCCCTGCCCGGCGGCGCGGTGCACGGGCACCTCGGGCCCGGCGACGCCCCCGCGCTGCTGGCCGCGGTGCGCTCCGGCCGCGTGCTGCCGGACCGGCTGCGCGGCCGCTGCGGGGACGCGGTGGTGGTGCAGGCCGCCGAGGCGCACGCGCGCCTGGTCCTGGGCGAGGACCACCTCGACGCCTTCACGCCGCTGCACGCCGCCCGCCTGGCCGAGGGGCCGGACGGGCGGCTGCGCTGGCGGGTCCGCTTCGACGCGCACGGCCCGCTGGAGGTGGACCTGGCCGAGGGCCGTGCGCCGGCGCACCGGCTGACGTGCTCGGCGGGCGCCGCGCAGCAGGCGCGCACCTGGGACCTGCTCGAGCTGCGCCGCTGACGGCCGGCTGCGGCCGTCGGCGGCGCGGGCGGGTCACTCGCCCCGCAGGCGCCCGGCGATCGTCACCACGCGGGTGGCCAGGTGGTCCAGGGCGGCCAGCTCCGCCTCGCCCAGCGGGATGTCGTTGCCGCCGCCGGTGACGTGGCTGACGCCGTAGGGGTTGCCGTCGACGAACTTCAGCGGGTCGGTGTACCCGGGGGCCACGACGATGCCGCCGAAGTGGTGGATCGTGTTGTACAGCGCCAGCAGGGTGGACTCCTGCCCGCCGTGGGCGGTCTGGCTGGCCGTGAACCCGGCGTACACCTTGTCCGCCAGCAGGCCCTGGCCCCACTGCGGGCCGAGGGAGTCGATGAACGTCTTCAGCTGCCCGGCGATGTTGCCGTAGCGGGTGGGGGAGCCGAACAGGACGGCGTCGGCCCACACGACGTCGTCGGCCGTGGCGGCGGGCTCCGTGGCGTTCGCGCTGTGCTCGGCCTGCGCCTCGCTGGTGGCGCGCTCCCCGCCGGTGGTCTGGCGCGCGACCTGCCGCAGCCGCACCTCCGCACCGGCGCGCTCGCCGGCCTCGGCGGCGCGCTGGGCCATGGACCGCACGGTGCCGGTGGCCGAGTAGTACACGATGGCGAGCTTCACGCTCACGGCGTTCCCCCTCCAGGTCGTTGAACCGGCAATCAGCCGGTGGTCCCAACGTAGACCCGCGCGCGGGGGGCGTCGAGACGGGCGGGTCGCCCCGCGGGGCCACCCGCCCGCCACCGCGGCTCAGGCCGGCCCGGCGCCCAGGACGACCTCGAACTCCAGCAGGCTGGCCCCGGTGGCCACCGGCTTCGCCCGCTCGCCGGCGTGCGCCTCCTTCGCGCCCCCGCCCGCCCACGCCTGGAACGCCTCCTCGGTCTCCCACTTCGTGTAGACGAAGTAGCGGGACTCCCCGGCCACCGGGCGCAGCAGCTCGAACCCCAGGAAGCCCTCGGTGCCCTCCACCGCCCCCATCCGGTGCGCGAAGCGGCGCTCCAGCTCCGGTCCGCCGCCCTCGGGGACCTCGATCGCGTTGATCTTCACCACAGCCATGCCGTCAGCCTGCCACGCGGCTCGCGGTGGCCGGGCGGATCCCCTCCGCCCGCCCGGCCACCCGCGCACCCGGCGGCACCCCTCAGTCGGCGATCGCCGCCACGGGGGGCGTGCGCGCCGCGCGCCGCGCCGGCAGCACCGAGGCGAGCACCCCGGCCAGCGCGGCGACCACCACGATCCCGGTGATCGAGGTCCACGGCACGTCGAGGACCACCGGGCCCTCCGCCGCCAGCACCGACGCGGTGCCCGCCAGGCCGTACGCCGTGCCCAGCGCGACGCCCAGCACCCCGGCCACGCCGGCCACCAGCAGCGCCTCCCAGGCCAGCAGCGCCCGCAGCTGCCCGCGGGTCAGGCCCAGCGCGCGCAGCAGCCCGGACTCTTGGCGCCGCTCCACCACCGACAGCGCCAGGGTGTTGCCCACGCCGATGAGGGCGATGACGACGGCCACCCCCAGCAGGCCGGTGACGACCAGCAGCATCGTCGTCAGCACCTGGTCGAAGGACTCGCGCACCGCCACCACGCCGCTGACGTCGCTGCTGGGCAGGGCCGCGGTGACGACCTCGGTGATCGCGTCGACCGCCGCGCCCTGCTCGTCGGCGTCCAGCGCGTCGTCCAGCCGCACCCACGCGCCGCGCACCGCCGCGGCCGGGTCGGCGCGGCGCAGGTCGGCGGCGGTCATCAGCGAGCCCTGCTCGGAGTCGGGTGCCACGACGACCCGCAGGTCCACGGGGGCGCCGCCCTCGCCGGCCACCGTCACCGCGTCGCCGTCGGCCAGGCCGAGGGCCTGCGCGCCGTACCCGGAGACCACCAGCTCCCCGGGCGCCGGCACGGGCGCGCGCTGCTGCGAGCGCACCACCTGTGCCGCCTGCGCGGGCTCCACCCCCGCCACGCCCGTCGTGTCGCCGTCGCCGAGGGCGACCTCCCCCTCCAGCACCGGCACCGCGCGCGCGACCCCCGGCACCCGGCCCAGCTGGTCCAGCAGCGCGTCGTCCACCGGCTCGTCCCAGGAGGAGACGACCACGTCGGTGGGGTAGCCGGCCTCCAGCAGGTCCCCGGCCGTGGCCCGCGTGGACGAGGCGCCGACCACCATCGCCGTGGTGAGGGTGACGCCGATGAGCAGCGCGGTGGCGGTCGCGGCGGTGCGGCGCGGGTTGCGCACCGCGTTGCCCGCGGCCAGCCGCGCCGGCACGCCGCCGCGGCGCACCAGGCGGCCCGCCAGGCCGACGACCGCCGGGACCGCCCGCTGCGCGAGCAGGACGACGCCCACGAAGCTGAGCGCACCCGCCAGCACGGCCGGCTCCAGCTGCCCCGCCGAGGAGAACAGGACCAGGGCGGCCGCCGACGGGACCGCCAGGAGCAACCCGGCGACCAGGCGCAGCGCGCCGCCGCGCGAGCGCACCGGCACGGCGGCCAGGGGGCGCAGCGCCGCCAGGGGGGCCACGCGGGTCGCCGCGCGCGCCGGGGCCAGCGCCGAGAGCACCGTGACGACGGTGCCCAGCAGCACGCCGGCCACCAGCGGCAGCACCGGCACGACCAGGGTGCCCAGCGGGATCGGCGAGTCCGCGTCCGCGGCCACGGCCGAGACCACCGCGGCCAGCCCCACCCCGGCGCCCGCGCCGGCCAGCGAGGCGAGCAGGCCGACGGCCGCCGCCTCCAGCAGCACCCCGCGCGCCGCCTGGCCGCGGGTGGCGCCCACGCAGCGCAGCAGCGCCAGCTCCCCGGTCCGCTGCGCCAGCAGCACGGCGAAGGTGTTGGCGATGACCAGGCCGGCCACCAGGACGGCCACCGCGCCGAACACCAGCAGCACCGCGGTCAGCGCGGCCGCGTCACCGGTGAACGCCGACGCCACGTCCTGCGCGGCCTCCTCACCGGTGCGCACGACCAGCTCTCCCGACGCGGCACCCGTCACCGCGCCGGCGACCCGGCCGGTCAGCTCCCCGGCGTCCACGCCGGGCGCGGCCGCCACGCGCAGGCGCGCGGGGTCCTGCGCACCCCAGGCGCGCAGCTGCTCGCCGGTGGCGAACACGCGCCCGTACAGGCCCGCGGTCGGGTCGCCCGCCAGGTCCACCAGGCCGACGACCCGCACCTCGGAGGTGACCGCCCCGGTGCCGTCCCCACCCGTCCACCGGGTCACCTCCAGCACGTCCCCCACCGCGGCGTCGAGGCGGTCGCTGACGGCGACCTCGCCGGGCGCCTGCGGCAGCCGGCCTGCGCTGGTGCGCTCCCAGCGCAGCGGTCCGGGCTCCGTGACCGCCTGGGCCTGCGCGTAGGACGTGCCGGTGCGCCCGGGCAGCAGCACCTGCACGCCCGTCTCGCGGTCGGCCGACAGCTGCGCCAGGCCCGGCAGGGCCCGCACCCGCTCCACGGCGGCACCCAGCGCCGCACCGCCGGCCGCGGGGTCGGCGTCCTCCGGTGCGGTCACGACCGCGGCGCTCGCGACGAACGGGGCGCCGACGGCCTTGAGCAGGCTGGCGCTCGCGGAGGAGTTCAGCACCAGGGTCGCCACGACGAACGCGACCGCGATGACGACGGCCAGGCAGGAGGCGAGCACCCGCCCGCCGTGGGCGCGCAGCTGCGCCAGGGTCGTCCTCAGCACGGCTCAGGCCCCCAGGGTGCGCAGGGCGTCGAGGACGTCGTCGGGCGAGGGGGCGGTCAGCCCGCCCGCCAGGTGCCCGTCGGCCAGCAGCACGACGCGGTCGGCGTAGCCGGCCGCGACCGGGTCGTGGGTGACCATGACGACGGTCTGGCCGAACTCGCGCACGGCCGAGCGCAACAGTCCCAGGACCTCCGCGCCGGTGCGCGAGTCGAGGTTCCCGGTGGGTTCGTCGGCGAAGACGACGTCGGGGCGCGGCAGCAGCGCACGGCCCACGGCGACGCGCTGCTGCTGCCCGCCGGAGAGTTCGGACGGCTTGTGGCGCAGGCGGTTCGACAGCCCCAGCCGGTCGACGACCTCGTCGTGCCAGGCGCGGTCGGGGGAGCGCCCCGCCAGCTGCATCGGCAGCACGAGGTTCTCCCCGGCTGTCAGGACGGGCAGCAGGTTGAACGACTGGAACACGAAACCGATCCGGTCGCGGCGCAACCGGGTCAGCTCCGCGTCGCGCAGCGCGGTGAGTTCCGTCTCGCCGAGGAACACCTGACCGGCGGTGGCGGTGTCCAGGCCCGCCAGGCAGTGCATGAGCGTGGACTTGCCGGAACCGGACGGGCCCATGATGGCGGTGAACTCCCCGCGGGAGAACTCCACGTCCACACCCGCCAGGGCGTGCACGACGGCGTCGCCGCGTCCGTACGTCTTGCGCAGTCCGGCGGCGCGCACGGCCGGGGTCGCGGCGTGCACGACCTCCGGCGAACGGGTGGGACGGGGTGTGGGCACGGGGGTTCCTCCTCGCGGGGGCGGCGGCCGCCGGCACCGCCGGCGTCGAACCCCTCGACCGTAGGAACCGCGCACCGCCCACCGCGTCGGGCCGCGAGGCGATCTCCCGGCCGTCGCGCCCTCGCCCCGCCGGTGGAGGTCCCCGCCCGCGCGTCATCCCCGGGTCGTACGTGCGCGACCGGCCCGTCGGTGCGGCCTCAGCGGGCCTCGCGCAGGACGTCCCCCGGTTGCACCATCCCGGCGGTGTAGGCCAGGACGACGGCCTGCACCCGGTCGCGCGAACCGGTCTTGGCCAGCACCCGGCCCACGTGCGTCTTCACGGTGGCCTCCGAGACGACGAACCGCGCGGCGATCTCGGAGTTCGTCAGCCCGTGCGCCATGCACTCCAGGACCTCCCGCTCGCGCGGGGTGAGGTCGGCCGGCAACGCCCTGGGCGCTGCGGCGGTCGCCGCCCCCTGGCGCAGCAGCGGCCCCACGTGCTGCAGCAGCCGGCGCGTGGAGCTGGCGGCGATGACCGCGTCGCCGGCGTGCACGGTGCGCACCGCGGCGAGCATCTCCTCCGGCGGCGCGTCCTTGAGCAGGAACCCGCTCGCGCCGGCGCCGATGGCGGCCACCACGTACTCGTCCAGGTCGAACGTGGTCAGCACCACGACCCTCGGCGGCTCGGTGCCCTCCGGCCGGGGCGCCGACGTGATGCGGCGGGTGGCCTCGATGCCGTCGACGCCGGGCATGCGCACGTCCATGAGCACCACGTCGCACGGCGTGCTCTCCACCAGCCGCAGCGCGGCGAGCCCGTCGGAGGCCTCCCCGACCACCTCCAGGTCGGGCTGGGAGTCGATGACCATGCGGAAACCCGCGCGGACGAGCTGCTGGTCGTCGACGAGGGCGACGCGGACGGTGGGCACGGTTCCTCGGCCTCCGGGACGGGGGTGGGGCGGTTCTTCCGGGTTCACGACGCGTGGTCCACGGTGCCGGTCCACGGTGCCGGTCCACGGTGCTGGTTCAGGGTGCTGGTTCACAGGGGTGCCTCACGAGGCGTAGGGCAGCGTCGCACGCACGCTGAACCCGCCGCCGGGCCGAGGCCCGCTGACCACCGCGCCGCCGTGCAGGCGGGCTCGCTCGGCCATCCCGACCAGGCCCTGCCCGCCGCTGCTGGGCTCCACCAGCGCCGCCGCGCCGCGGCCGTCGTCGTCCACGCCCAGGCGCAGCGCGTCGGGGTCCCAGCGCACCTCCACCCGCGCCCGGGCGGCGGGGCCGGCGTGCTTGAGGACGTTCGTCAGCGACTCCTGCACGATGCGGTAGGCGGCCAGCCCGATCGCCGGCGGCAGCGGGCGCGGTTCGCCGGTGACCTCCAGCGCCACGTCCAGGCCGCTGGCACGCACCTGCTCCACCAGGTCGGCCACCCGCGCCGCGTCCGGCTGGGGCGCGCGCTCGTCGCCGGGACCCTGGCGCAGCACGCCCAGCAGGTTGCGCATGTCGGCCAGGGCCTGGCGGCCGGTCGCCGAGATCGTGCCCAGCACCTCCTGCGCGGCGGCGGGGTTCGCCGCCGCGGCGTAGCGCCCCCCGTCGGCCTGCGCGATGATCACCGACAGGGAGTGCGCGACGACGTCGTGCATCTCGCGGGCGATGCGCTGGCGCTCGGCGGTGGCCGCGAGCCGCGACTCGTTCTCCCGCTCGTTCTCCAGCAGCCGGGCCCGCTCCAGCAGGGCCAGTTCGTTCTGCCGCGAGGCGCGCCGCAACCGCCCCAGCAGCCAGGTCGCCACGACGAGCACGGCGATGAACAGCGCGGCGGCCAGGGCGTTGAGCAGGTCCACCGAGGTGAGCACGTAGCGGGCCGGCGCCACCAGCGCGCCGAACAGCCCCAGCAGCAGGCCGCCGCGCGAGGCCCACGGCGCGGCGTAGGCGGCCAGGGAGTACAGGGCGATCAGCACCGCGACGTTGGCGACCTGCGGATCGGCGGCGAGCACCGGCTGCAGCAGCCCGCCGGCGGCCACGAGGCCGCCGCTGAGCTCCGGGCGCACGCGCCGCAGCGCCAGCGGCAGGCACATCAGCAGGCTGACCAGGACGGCGCCGGGGCCGGTGGCGGTGGCCGTGGCGGCGCAGACGAAGGTCAGGGCCAGCGCACCCAGCACGTCGAGGAGCAGCACGTGGACGCGGGGCCAGGCCACGAGCCGGTCGAAGACGTTCTGCGTCTGCACCGCACGAGGGTAGGCGGGTCCCCGCCCGCGGGTCGTCAGCCCGTGGGCGCACCCGCCGCCTCCCCCCGCGGGTGGACGCCGCCGTCCGGCTGCTGAGACGACGGTCCCGGATGCTGGACACGCCGACCGGGTGCTCCGCTAGCCTCGCCGGCATGGCGGACACCCTGCGGCTCGCGGTCATCCCCGGCGACGGCATCGGCCAGGAGGTGACGGCCGAGGCGCTGAAGGTCCTCGGGGCCGTCCTCGACGGCTCCGGCGCGACGGTCGACACCACCGAGTACGACCTCGGCGCCCGCCGGTACCACCGCACCGGCGAGACGCTGCCGGACTCCGTCCTGGAGGAGGTCCGCGGTCACGACGCGATCCTGCTCGGCGCCGTGGGCGACCCCGCGGTCCCCAGCGGCGTGCTCGAGCGCGGGCTGCTGCTGAAGCTGCGCTTCGCCCTGGACCACTACGTCAACCTGCGCCCCTCCCGGCTCTACCCCGGTGTGCCCACGCCGCTGGCCGAGCCCGGCGAGGTCGACTTCGTCGTCGTGCGCGAGGGCACCGAGGGCCCCTACGTCGGCAACGGCGGCGCCCTGCGGGTCGGCACCCCCCACGAGATCGCCACCGAGGTCAGCGTCAACACCGCGTTCGGCGTCGAGCGCGTCGTGCGCGACGCCTTCGCCCGCGCCACCGCCCGGCCCCGCAAGAAGCTCACCCTGGTGCACAAGCACAACGTCCTCGTGCACGCCGGGCACCTGTGGCGCCGGACCGTCGAGGCCGTGGGCGCCGAGTTCGCCGACGTGTCGGTCGACTACCTGCACGTGGACGCCGCGACGATCTTCCTCGTCACCGACCCCGCCCGCTTCGACGTGATCGTCACCGACAACCTCTTCGGCGACATCCTCACCGACCTCGCCGCCGCCGTCACCGGTGGCATCGGGCTGGCCGCCTCCGGCAACGTCAACCCCGACCGCACCGCACCCAGCATGTTCGAGCCCGTGCACGGCTCGGCCCCCGACATCGCCGGCAAGCAGCTGGCCGACCCCACCGCCGCCGTGCTCAGCGTCGCCCTGCTGCTGGACCACCTGGGCCTCGGCGACGCGGCCGCCCGCGTCGAGGCCGCCGTCGCCGCCGACCTGGCCCGCCGCGCCTCCGGCGAGGTCACCGGCGCGCGCAGCACCGCCGCCGTCGGCGACGCCCTCGCGGCGCTCGCCGCCGGCTGAACCACCCGGCCCCGGTGCAGGCGCCGGGGGTACCGTCGTCCGCACCGAACCACCGCCCGCCTTCTGCGAGGAGCACCCGTGAGCACCACCGCGACCGAGACCCCGATGAGCTTCCCCGTTCAGGGCTCGGCCGCCGTGGTGAGCCCCGAGCGGCGCGCGCAGATCCTGGCGGCCCCCGGGTTCGGCAAGCACTTCACCGACCACATGGCGACCGCCACCTGGACGAAGGGCACCGGCTGGCACGACGCGGCGATCGTGCCCTACGGCCCCCTGCAGCTGGACCCGGCCGCGGCCGTCCTGCACTACGCGCAGGAGGTCTTCGAGGGGATGAAGGTCTACCGGCACGCGGACGGCTCCGTCTGGTCCTTCCGCCCGGAGGCCAACGCCGCCCGCCTGGCCCGCTCCGCGCGCCGGCTGGCGCTGCCGGAGGTGCCCGAGCAGATGTTCCTGGAGGCCGTGACCTCCCTGGTGCGCGCCGACGAGGCGTGGGTCCCCAGCGGCGGGGAGTCCTCGCTGTACCTGCGCCCGTTCATGGTGGCCACCGAGGCGTTCCTCGGCGTCCGCTCCGCGCACGAGGTGAAGTTCCTCGTCATCGCCTCCCCGGCCGGCAGCTACTTCACCGGCGGCGTGAAGCCGGTCTCCATCTGGCTGTCGCAGGACTACACCCGGGCCGCCTTCGGCGGCACCGGTTCGGCCAAGTGCGGCGGCAACTACGCCGCCAGCCTGGCCGCGCAGGACGAGGCGCACGAGCACGGCTGCGACCAGGTCTGCTTCCTGGACGCCACCGAGCGCCGCTACGTCGAGGAGCTCGGCGGGATGAACCTGTTCTTCGTCCACGACGACGGGACGATCGTCACGCCGGAACTGACCGGCACCATCCTGGAGGGCATCACGCGCGCCTCGATCCTGGAGCTCGCGAAGGACATGGGGCACGAGGTGAGCGAGCGGCGCGTCAGCATCGACGAGTGGCGCGAGGGCGTGGAGTCCGGGCGCATCACCGAGGTGTTCGCCTGCGGCACCGCCGCCGTGGTCACCCCCGTCGGCAAGCTGGTCTCCCGCGACGGGGAGCTCGTGCACGGCACCGGCGGCCCCGGGCAGGTCACCTCCACGATCCGCGAGAAGCTGCTGGACCTGCAGTACGGCCGCGCGCAGGACACCCACGGCTGGACGACCCGGCTGGTCTGAGCGCGCCGCGCTGAGGGGACCTTCGTCCCCTCAGCGCGGCCCGGGGACGGCCGATCCACCCTGTGTGATCTCCTCCCTCCGCGACCTGCGCGTCGCCACGAAGCTGTTCGCCGGTTTCGGCGTCGTCTGCCTGCTGCTCGCCGCGATCGTCGGCGTGGGCATCGTCAAGCTCGGCGCCTCCCAGTGCACGCTCGACACCATGGCGAACAGCGGCCTGACGTCCGTGAAGACGATCGAGCAGGTCCAGGGCGCTGCGCTGCAGCTCCGCCTGGACCTGGCGAACCTCGTGATGGTGAAGGGTCAGGACCGGGTCGCCGCCGTGCTGGAGCAGATCTCCGCCGACGACGAGGTCTTCGACGAGGCGTGGGCGGCGTACCGGGCCAGCGGTCCGGCTTCCTCCTCCGCCGACCTCGAGGCGTACGAGGCGCTCATCGCGCAGTACCGGCAGATGCGCGAGCCGCTGTTCGTCCTCGCCGAGGCCGGCGACAGCGAGGGCTTCATCGCGCTGCGCGCCGAAACCACGATGCCCCTGTTCAAGGAGATGGACGCCGCGCGCGCCGCGCTCGCCGAGACGGAGGCGCGGGCGGCGCAGGACATCGCCGAGCAGGGCTCCGCGGACTACCGCGCCGCTGTCGTGCTGTTCCTCGTCGTGGGTGCTGCGGCCGTGGCGTTCGCCGTGGCGGTCGCGGTGGCCATCGCGCGGTCCGTGGCGCGCCCCCTGGCCCGCACCCTGGCCGTGGTCCAGGGCCTGGCCGGTGGGCGGCTGGACCAGCGCGTCGAGTACCGCGCCGAGGACGAGGTCGGCCGGCTCGCCGGTGCGCTGGACACCACCATGGACACCCTGACCGCCACGGTGCGCCGCATCGGCGGGGCGTCGCAGAGCCTGGCGGCTTCCAGCGAGGAGCTGTCCGCGGTGGCCACCCAGCTCTCCAGCGGCGCCACCCAGTCCGGGTCGCAGTCGCAGGTGGTCTCGGCGGCCACCGAGGAGATCTCCGCCTCCATCGGGACCGTCGCCGCCGCCGGCGAGCAGATGACCGCGGCGATCCGCGAGATCTCCACCTCCACGGCGCAGGCGTCCGAGGTCGCCTCCGCCGCCGTGAGCAGCGCCGCCGACGCCTCCGCGATCCTGGAACGGCTGGGCGCCTCCAGCCGGGAGATCGGCGAGGTGGTCAAGCTGATCACCTCCATCGCGGAGCAGACCAACCTCCTCGCCCTGAACGCCACCATCGAGGCCGCCCGCGCCGGGGAGATGGGCAAGGGCTTCGCCGTCGTCGCCGGCGAGGTCAAGGAGCTGGCCCAGCAGACCGCCCGGGCCACCGAGTCCATCGTGCAGCGCGTCAACGCCACCCAGACCGACGCGTCGGCCGCGGCCGGGGCGATCGGGCAGATCACCGAGGTCATCGCCCGCATCGACGGGTTGCAGGCCACCATCGCCGCAGCGGTGGAGGAGCAGTCCGCCACCACCGCCGAGATGGTCCGCAACGTCTCGGAGGTCTCCACCGGCAGCCAGGAGATCGCGGTGAACATCTCCGGCATCGCCGCGGCCGCGGAGCAGACCACGGCGGGGGCGGGGCGGACCGCGACCACCGCCCAGCAGGTCTCCCGCGCAGCCGGTGAGCTGAACGAGCTGGTGGCCACCTTCACGCTGCCGCGCGCCTGACGCCCGCCGCACCTCCCCGCGCCCCGCCGCACCCCGCCGCGCCCGGCGGGTGCGGCGGGGCGCGCACCGGCTCACTAGGGTGCTCGGCATGCGCATCGCCAGGTTCTCCTCCGCCGGTTCCGACCCGCGCTACGGCGTGGTGGAGGGCGCGCCGGGGGAGGAGGAGATCCTCGTCGTCTCCGGCGACCCGCTGTTCACGCCGCTGAACCCCACCGGCGAGCGGGTGCCGGTGGCCGACGCGCGGCTGCTGGCCCCCGTCATCCCCCGCAGCAAGGTCCTGGGCATCGGGCGCAACTACGCCGCCCACGCCGCCGAGCTGGGCAACGAGGTGCCCGCCGAACCGCTGGTGTTCACCGTGCCGAACACCTCGGTGGCCGGTCCCGGCGACCCGCTGCCCATCCCGGCGTGGGCGGGGGAGGAGCTGCACTACGAGGGCGAGCTGGCCGTGGTGATCCGCCGCCTGTGCAAGGACGTCCCGCGCGAGCGGGTCGGCGAGGTGGTCTTCGGCTACACCGTCGCCAACGACGTCACCGCCCGCAGCCTGCAGGAGTCCGACAGGCAGTGGTGGCGCGCCAAGGGCGCCGACGGCTTCACACCCCTGGGCCCGTGGATCGAGACGGACCTGGACCCCTCCGACGTGCGGATCGTGACCCGCCTGGCCACCGGGCCCGGCGAGGAGGGCGAGGTCGTCCAGGACGGGCGGACCTCGCTCATGGTCCACGACGTCCCCTCGATCGTCGCCCACGTCTCCCGGGCGATGACCCTGCTGCCGGGCGACGTCATCCTGACCGGCACGCCCGCCGGCGTGGGCCCCGTGCGCGCCGGCCAGCGCGTCGAGGTCGAGGTCGAGGGGATCGGCACCCTGTCCACGCCGTTCACGGCACCCCGGGACTGAGCCGCGGGCCCCGGCCCGGTGGCGGGACGGGGCGGACCGGCGGGCCGGGCCCGCAATAGGCTGACGGGGCCATGACTGAGACCGCTCCCGCCCCCGCCGTCCCGGCGCCCGGCTCCTCCGCCGTCCGCGTCCGCTTCTGCCCCTCCCCGACGGGCACCCCGCACGTCGGGCTCATCCGCACGGCCCTGTTCAACTGGGCCCACGCCCGCCACACCGGCGGCACGTTCGTCTTCCGCATCGAGGACACCGACGCCGCCCGCGACAGCGAGGAGAGCTACGCGCAGATCCTCGACGCGCTGCGCTGGCTGGGCCTGGACTGGGACGAGGGCGTCGACGTCGGCGGGCCGCACGAGCCGTACCGGCAGAGCCTGCGCCGCGGGATCTACGACGACGTCGTGCAGCGCCTGCTGGCGGCCGGGCACCTGTACGAGTCGTACTCGAGCGCGGAGGAGATCGAGGCGCGCCACGAGGCCGCCGGGCGCTCCAAGGTGCTGGGCTACGACAACCACGACCGCGACCTGACCGCCGAGCAGGTCGCCGCGTTCCGGGCCGAGGGCCGGCAGCCCACGCTGCGGCTGCGGGTGCCGCAGGACCGCGACTACTCCTTCGACGACCTCGTGCGCGGGCGCATCGAGTTCAAGGCGGGCTCCTTCCCCGACCCGGTGCTGGTGCGTGCGAACGGCGAGCCGCTCTACACGCTGGTCAACCCCGTGGACGACGCCCTCATGGGCATCACGCACGTGCTGCGCGGGGAGGACCTGCTCAGCTCCACCGCCCGGCAGATCGCCCTGTACGAGGCGCTCATCGACATCGGTGTCGCGACCGCGGTCCCGCGCTTCGGGCACCTGCCGTACGTGATGGGCGAGGGCAACAAGAAGCTGTCCAAGCGCGACCCCGAGTCGAACCTGTTCCACCACCGCGAGCGGGGTTTCACCCGCGAGGGCCTGCTGAACTACCTGGCGCTGCTGGGCTGGGGCATCGCCGAGGACCGCGACGTCTTCACCCTGGAGGAGATGGTCGCCGCCTTCGACGTCGCCGACGTCAACGCCTCCCCGGCCCGCTTCGACGTGGCCAAGGCGGAGGCGATCAACGCGCAGCACCTGCGGATGCTGGCGCCGGAGGACTTCCGCGAGCGCCTGGTGCCCTACCTGCAGGCGGCCGGCGTCCTGCCCGCCGAGCCGAGCGCCGAGCAGCGCGCGCGACTGGCCGCGGCGGCGCCGCTGGTGCAGGAGCGCATGACCCTGCTCGGCCAGGCGCCGGGGATGCTGGGTTTCCTGTTCACCGCCGACGAGGACGTGGTGCTGGAGGAGGACGCCGTGGCGGCGCTGCGGCCGGAGGCGGCCGACGTGCTCGACGCGGCGCTGGCGGCGCTGGAGCCGCTGGGGGAGTGGTCCACGCCGGGGATCGAGGCGGCGCTGCGCGCGGCGGTCGTGGAGGGGCTGGGGATCAAGCCCAAGTTCGCCTTCGCGCCGGTGCGCACGGCCGTGACCGGCCGGCGGGTCTCCCCGCCCCTGTTCGAGTCGATGGAGATCCTCGGCCGCGACTCCTCGCTGGCGCGGCTGCGCCGGCTGCGCGCGGCGCGGGGCTGAGCCCGCCACCGGACCCGTCCCGCGGGGCGGGTCCGGTGCCCGCGCGGCTCAGGTCCGGCGCGCTGGAGCCGATTTGGGGGGCGGCGCCCGGACCCGGTAGAGTCTGCGACGCGCCCGGGCGGTTCGCCGGCCGGGAAGATCACCATGGGGTATGGTGTAATTGGCAGCACGACTGATTCTGGTTCAGTTAGTCTAGGTTCGAGTCCTGGTACCCCAGCGCAGCGCCTTCCGTCAGGAAGATTCAGCTAGGGCCCCGTTGTGTAGCGGCCTAGCACGCCGCCCTCTCAAGGCGGTAGCGCGGGTTCGAATCCCGTCGGGGCTACTCCAGGAGATCGCTGATCCGCGATCTGACGCTGGACGACACCTGTTCCTCGTGGGACGGGTGAGCTGGGGCCCCGTTGTGTAGCGGCCTAGCACGCCGCCCTCTCAAGGCGGTAGCGCGGGTTCGAATCCCGTCGGGGCTACTCCAGGAGACCCCCGGTCATCGACCGGGGGTCTTCGTCGTTCCCGGCGCCTGCCGGGTCAGTCCCCGAAGCGCGCGGCGCAGTGGTGCTGCTGCGCCAGGCGCCGCAGCGCCAGCAGCACCGGCTCGTGCAGCACGGTGCCGAGCACTGCGAACTCCACCGCGTCCGCGGCGTCCCCGTCCGGGACGCCGGCCACCTCGTCGCGAGCCACCTCGTCCGCGGCGCGCACGTACCGCTGCAGCGCCGCCGGTTCCACGGGCAGTCCCGCCCCTTCCAGGGCCGCCAGGGCGGCGCCCAGCTGGGAGAGGCTGGCGCAACCGGGGTCCACCCGCCAGCCGGCGTCGGCGACGAGGGCGGCGGCCGCCTGCGCGCCCGCGGCGGGCGCCGGGGGCGCGACGGGACCCGCCAGCGCGTCGTGGGCGGTGCCGAGCGCGGTGAGCAGGGGGGTGGTGCCCTCCAGGCAGGCCAGCACCTGCCGCACGCGGGTGATCGGCAGGCCGCCCACCTCGGTGAGCGCGCGCACCAGGCGCAACCGGCGCACGTGCTCCTCGCCGTACTCCGCCCGCGTGGCGCCGGTCGCGCGCCCCGGGGGCAGCAGCCCCTCGCGCAGGTAGTACTTGATCGTGGGCACGGGCACGCCGCTCGCGGCGGCCAGGGCGGAGACGAGCATCGGGACCCCTTGACTGGATAGTTCGACTACCCAATGCTGGGTAGTGCCACTATCCAATCATCGCCGCACCTCCGGAGGCACTCGTGCGCGTCCCCACCGGCCGGACCACCCACGAGCACGACGGCCAGGTCGTCGTGTTCCTCGTCGGCATGCGCCTGAACTCCCCGTGGCGGGTGCGCGCGTGGCTGCCCGTCCTGGCCGCGATGCCGGCCATGCTGCGCGAGCTGGCGCAGCACCCCGAGCACGGCATGCTCGCAGCCCGCACCTGCGTCGGCTCCGGCGGTCCGTTCGTCGTGCAGTACTGGCGGGACCTGGAGTCCCTGCACGCCTACGCCCGTCTCGACGGGGGGCTGCACCGCCGGGCCTGGCAGCGGTTCAACGCCCGCGCTCGCGCGGCCCGCGGAGCCGTCGGCATCTGGCACGAGACCTACGCCGTGCCCGCCGGGCACCACGAGTCCATCGGGGTGGACGTGCCGCCGGCCGGGCTCGCGGCCGCCACGCGCGCGGTGCCGGTCGGCCCGGGGCGCGAGCGCGCCGCGCAGCGGATGCGGCTGCGCGAGCCGTCGGGGGCCTAGGGTCCGGGGCGTGGCCGTCATCCACCAGGCGCAGCTGGTCCCCACGAAGCTCGAGCTCATCGCCCGCTGGCTGCCCGCGCAGCCGTGGTGCCCCGCGGGGGCGGGGGAGCCGGAGGCGCTGGGGGCGTACCGCTTCGACGACCCCGACGGCGAGGTGGGCCTGGAGGCGCACCTCGTGCGCCTCGCGGGCGTGCTGGTCCACGTCCCGCTGGCCTACCGGGGCGCCGAGGTCCCCGGGGCGGTCGAGCGGCTCGTGGGCACGATGGAGCACTCCGTGCTGGGGCGGCGCTGGGTGTACGACGCCGGCGGGGACCCCGTGCACGCGCGGGTGCTCGCCGACGTGGTGGCCGGCCGCGCGCAGCAGGCGGTGCTGGTGGACCCCGCCGGCGCCCCGCTGCCGGCCCCGCTCGTGCGGGTCGCCGCGGGCGGTGCCGAGACCGGTCCCGAGGGCGGGGTGGTCACGACGGCCGCGGTGGCCGGCGCGCGGGTGGGGGTGGTGCGCGTCCTCGACGGCACCGCCGCGGCCCCGGCGGGCGCGGGCACGCTCGTGGGCACCTGGCCCGGGCGGGAGGGCCCGGCGCTGCTCGCCTGGACCGCCTGACGCCCGTCCCTCAGGCGTCCGCCGCAGCCGCCTGCGCCGGCAGCTCCGCGGGCCGCAGCGCCGCGGTGAACGCCTCGGCGGTGGCGACCACGGCGTCGGCGTGCCGGCGGCCCGGGTGGCGCCCGAAGCGCTCGGCCGGGCCGGAGACGGACACCGCGGCCACCACGCGCCCGGACGGCCCGCGCACGGGAGCGCTCACCGAGGCCAGACCCGCCTCCCGCTCGCCGCTGGAGTGCGCCCAGCCGCGCCGGCGCACCCCCGACAGGGCGGCGGCGTCGAAGCGGGCGCCCAGCAGCTCCACGGACAGCCGCTCGGGGTCGTCCCAGGCCAGCAGCACCTGCGCCGCCGAGCCCGCGGCCATCGTCATCGAGGCGCCCACCGGGACGGTGTCGCGCAGGCCGTGCAGGCGGTCGGCGGCGGCGATGCACACGCGGTGCTCGCCGTGGCGGCGGTAGAGCTGGGCGCTCTCGCCGGTGGTGTCGCGCAGGGCGCTCAGCAGCGGGCCGGCCGCGGCCACCAGCCGGTCCTCGCCGGCGGCCGCGGCCAGCTCGGCGTGCCGGTCGCCCAGCACGAACCGCCCCTGCAGGTCGCGCGCGACGAGGCGGTGGTGCTCGAGCGCGACCGCGAGCCGGTGCGCGGTGGGCCGGGCCAGCCCGGTGGCCGTCACCAGCTGCGCCAGGCTGGCCGGGCCGGCCTCCAGGGCGCTGAGCACCTGCACGGCCTTGTCGAGCACGCCGACTCCGCTACTCTTGTCCACGGAGCGATACTGGCGTCTCAAGTCTTGAGACGCAAGGACCGATGGACGTCCCGGCGCCGCAGCAGCGGCGCGGACGAGGGGAGAGCGACCGTGGGACGCACGCTGGCGCAGAAGGTCTGGGACGAGCACGTCGTCCGGCGCGGGCAGGACGGCGAGCCGGACCTGCTCTACATCGACCTGCACCTCCTGCACGAGGTCACCAGCCCGCAGGCGTTCGACGGCCTGCGCCTGGCCGGGCGCCCGGTGCGCCGGCTGGACCTGACGATCGCCACCGAAGACCACAACACCCCCACCGCCGACATCGACCGCCCGCTCTCGCTGCTGCAGGACCGCACCTCCGCCAAGCAGCTGCAGACGCTGCGCGAGAACTGCGCCGAGTTCGGCGTGCGGTTGCACCCCCTGGGCGACGCCGAGCAGGGCATCGTGCACGTCGTCGGCCCGCAGCTGGGCCTGACCCAGCCGGGCATGACCGTGGTCTGCGGCGACTCGCACACCTCCACCCACGGCGCGTTCGGCTCGCTGGGCATGGGCATCGGCACCAGCGAGGTCGAGCACGTCCTGGCCACCCAGACGCTGCCGCTGAAGCCGTTCAAGACGATGGCCATCACCGTGAACGGCCGGCTCAAGCCCGGCACGACGGCCAAGGACGTCATCCTCGCCGTCATCGCGGAGATCGGCACCGGCGGCGGCCAGGGCTACGTCCTGGAGTACCGCGGCGAGGCGATCCGCGCCCTGTCGATGGAGGGGCGCATGACGATCTGCAACATGTCGATCGAGGCCGGGGCCCGCGCCGGCATGGTCGCCCCCGACGAGACGACGTTCGCGTACCTGAAGGGCCGCCCGCACGCGCCGCAGGGCGCGGACTGGGACGCGGCGGTCGAGCACTGGCGCACCCTGCGCACCGACGACGACGCCGAGTTCGACGCCGAGGTCGTCCTCGACGGCTCGACGCTGGAGCCCTTCGTCACCTGGGGCACCAACCCCGGCCAGGGCGTTCCGCTGTCCGGATCGGTCCCCGTGCCCGAGCGGATCGGCGACGACGGCGAGCGGCAGGGGGTCGAGCGGGCCCTGGAGTACATGGGCCTGACCGGCGGCACGCCCATGCGCGAGATCGCCGTGGACACCGTCTTCATCGGCTCGTGCACCAACAGCCGCATCGAGGACCTGCGCGCCGCCGCCGACGTCGTGCGCGGCCGCCGCAAGGCCGACGACGTGCGCGTCATGGTCGTCCCCGGTTCCGCCAAGGTGCGCCTGCAGGCCGAGGCCGAGGGGATCGACGTCGTCTTCAAGGAGTTCGGCGCCGACTGGCGCTTCGCCGGCTGCTCCATGTGCCTGGGCATGAACCCCGACCAGCTCGCGCCGGGGGAGCGCTGCGCCTCGACCTCCAACCGCAACTTCGAGGGCCGGCAGGGCAAGGGCGGGCGCACCCACCTGGTGAGCCCGCTGGTGGCCGCGGCGACCGCGGTGCGCGGCACGCTCAGCTCGCCGGCCGACCTCGAACCGATCGCCTGACCCGCCGCCCCAGACCCCGAGGAGCTGTCCGTGGAGAAGTTCACCGTCCACACCGGTGTGGGAGTCCCGCTGCGGCGCACGGACGTCGACACCGACCAGATCATCCCCGCCGTGTACCTCAAGCGGGTCACCAAGACCGGCTTCGAGGACGCCCTGTTCGCCGCCTGGCGCGGCGACCCGGGCTTCGTCCTCAACCAGGAGCCCTACCGCGCCGGGTCCGTCCTGGTGGCCGGCAAGGACTTCGGCACCGGCTCCAGCCGTGAGCACGCGGTCTGGGCGCTGCGCGACTACGGCTTCAGGGCCGTGCTCGCGCCCCGCTTCGGCGACATCTTCCGCGGCAACTCCGGCAAGCAGGGGCTGCTGGCGGCCGTCGTCGAGCAGAGCGACATCGAGCTCATCTGGAAGGCGCTGGAGGCCCACCCGGGCACCGAGGTGACCGTCGACCTCGTCGAGCGCGTCGTACGCGTGGACGACTTCACCGCCGCCTTCCAGGTCGACTCCTCCATCCGCTGGCGGCTCATGGAGGGGCTGGACGACATCAGCCTGACCCTGCGCCACGCCGACGAGATCACCGACTTCGAGGCCCGCCGGCCCTCCTTCAAGCCCACCACGCTGCCCGCCCGCGTGGACGCCTGACCGACCGCGCACGACGCCCCGGCTCCTGCTGCGCCGCAGCGGGAGCCGGGGCGTCGTCGTCCCGGAACCGTTGCGCCGCAGCGGATCGAGGGGTTCTGCCGCCGAGCCGGTGCCGCCGGGTGCCCCCGTCCGGGCCGGTGCGCGCAGGGGTCCCGAACCCGCTGCGCCCCAGCGCCCCCGCGCGCCGGCGCCGCTGAGTCGCTTGCGCCGCAACGCCTCGCCGCCGCGCGCCTGGTGGACGCGGGTGATCGCTGGTCGTACCGTTCCTCCCGTCGGGCTCCTGCTCGGCCGCGCGGGAGCGCTCGCGCGAGTGGTGTCCGCAGGACGTTCGCACCGAGGAGGATCCCCGTGAACAAGGCGGAACTGGTCGAGGCGCTCGAGGAGCGCCTCGGCGGCAGGAAGCAGGCGACGACGGCCGTGGAGGCTCTCGTCGAGACCATCACGGTGGCCGTCGCCAAGGGCGACAAGGTCGCCATCAGCGGCTTCGGCACGTTCGAGAAGCAGGCGCGCAACGCCCGCACCGGCCGCAACCCGCGCACGGGTGAAGCCGTGAAGATCAAGAAGACCTCGGTGCCGCGGTTCCGCCCCGGCACCGCGTTCAAGGAGGTCGTCGCCGACTCCAAGGCCCTGCGCGCCTACAGCGCCGCGCTGAAGGAGAAGAACGGCGGCACGGCGGCCGCGGCCAAGAAGACCGCACCCGCCAGGACCGCCGCGCCGGCCGCCCCGGCGACCCCGGCGCGCACGACGACCCGCAAGGCCGCCGCTCCCGCGGCCACCGCCCGGGCCACCACCGGCCGCGCGAGCACCGCCACGCGCCCGGCGGCGACCGCCACGGCCAAGAAGGCGGCGCCGGCCAAGACCGCGGCCCCGGCCCGCACCGCGGCGCGCCGCCCCGCCAAGAAGGCCTGAGGCGCCGCGGCCCCGGCGCACCCCGCACGCACGACGCCCCCGTCCCGGGTTCGGGACGGGGGCGTCGTGCGTGCGCGCTCGGGGAGGTCCGGCCCGGGTGGGTCCGGGTGGCCCGGTCCCGGCGTTTCAGTCGCGGAAGGTCTCGATGCGGGCCCCCAGCGGGGTGAGCCGCTCGGCCAGCTGCTCGTACCCGCGGGCGATGATGTCCACGTTGCGCAGCACCGAGGTGCCCTTCGCGGCCAGCATCGCCAGCAGCACGACCACCGCCGGGCGCAGCGCCGGCGGGCACAGCACCTCCGCGCCCGACCAGCGGGTCGGGCCCTCCACCAGCACCCGGTGCGGGTCCAGCAGCTTCACCCGCGCCCCCAGCCGGTTCAGCTCGGTCAGGTAGATGGCGCGGTTGTCGTAGACCCAGTCGTGCACGGTGGTCGAACCCTCCGCGCTCGCGGCGATGACCGCGAAGAACGGCAGGTTGTCGATGTTCAGCCCCGGGAACGGCATCGGGTGGACCTTGTCGATCGGCGCCCGCAGCGAGGAGGGGTGCACCGTGATGTCGACCAGCCGGGTGCGCCCGTTGGCCGCCGGGTACTCCTCGGACAGGTCGTAGCGCAGGCCCATCTCCTCCAGGATCGCCAGCTCGATCTCGAGGAACTCGATGGGCGCGCGGGTGACCGTCAGCTCGGAGTGGGTGACGATGGCCGCGGTGAGCAGGCTCATCGCCTCCACCGGGTCCTCGGAGGGGGAGTAGTCCACGTCCACGGAGATGTCCGGCACGCCGTGGACGACCAGGGTCGTGGTGCCGATGCCGTCGATGCGCACCCCCAGCAGTTCCAGGAAGAAGCACAGGTCCTGGACCATGTAGTTCGGGCTGGCGTTGCGGATCGTCGTGACGCCGTCGACCCGGGCCGCCGCCATCAGCGCGTTCTCGGTGACGGTGTCGCCGCGCTCGGTCAGCACGATGGGGCGCTGCGGGCGCACCGAGCCGTCGACGGTGGCGTGGTAGTGGCCGGTGGTCGCCGTCACCTGCAGGCCGAAGGGGCGCAGCGCCACCATGTGCGGCTCGACGGTGCGGGTGCCGAGGTCGCAGCCGCCGGCGTAGGGCAGCTGGAACTCCTCGAAGCGGTGCAGCAGCGGGCCGAGCAGCATGATGATGCTGCGGGTGCGCCGCGCGGTCTCGGAGTCCATCGCGTCCAGGTCCAGCGCCTCGGGGACGTCCAGGACGAGGTCGGCCTCGTTGATCCACTCGTAGCGCACCCCGATGCTGCCCAGCACGTCCAGGATGCGGTGGATCTCCAGGATGCGCGCCACGCCGCGCAGCGTGGTGCGGCCGCGGTTCAGCAGCGCCGCGCACAGCAGGGCGACCCCGGCGTTCTTGCTGGACTTCACCGCGATGCTGCCGGACAGCTGGGTGCCGCCGTGCACGCGCAGGTGCGTGGGGGCGGGGCGGCCGATGGAGACGAAGTCGTCCTGCAGCGCGTGGCCGACGCGCTGGAGCATGTCGATGGTGACGTTCTGCTGCCCCTGTTCCATGCGGTGCACCGCGCTCTGCGAGGTGCCCAGCCGTTCGGCGAGCTGGACCTGGGTGAGACCGCGGTGCTTGCGGGCGTCACGGATGAGCGCGCCGATCTGGGTGAGGTGGTCACCCGTGGGCGGGGTCATCGGCTCGGTGGAGACTGCCATGCCGGCCACCGTATCTCACATGTGAGATAAACCCCGGGAGGCCCTGGTCGGCGGCGTGTCCGGGCTGTCCTAGCGTGACACGCGTGTCCTCCGTCGCCCCCAGTCCCTCCCCGCGTGTCGCCGTCATGGGTGCCGGCGCCTGGGGCACTGCCTTCGCCCTCGTCCTCGCCGACGCCGGCTGCCGCGTCACCCTGTGGGCCCGCCGGCCCGAGCTCGCCGCCGAGGTCCGCGATCGGCGCACCAACCGCGCCTACCTCGGCGAGGTCGTGCTGCCGGACGGCGTGGACGCCACCGCCGACGCGGCCGCCGCCCTGAGCGGTGCCGACCTCGTCGTCCTGGCCGTCCCGCTGCAGCGGCTGCGCGAGCAGCTCACCGCCTGGCGCGCCCGGCTGCCGGACGTGCCCCTGGTGTGCCTGGCCAAGGGCGTGGAGGCCGGCACCGGGCTGTTCGGCACGGAGGTCGTCGCCGACGTCACCGGGGCCGGCCCGGAGCGCCTCGTGGCCGTCTCCGGGCCCAACCTCGCCGCCGAGATCGCCCGGCGCGAACCCGCCGCCACCGTCGTCGCCTGCGCCGACGCCGCGGTCGCCGCCCGCCTCGCCGCCACCTGCACCTCCCCGGCCCTCCGCGCCGAGCCCACCACCGACGTCCTCGGCGTCGACGTCGCCGGCGCCGTCAAGAACGTCGTCGCCCTCGCCGTCGGCGTGGTCGAGGGCGCCGGGCACGGCGCCAACGCGCGCGCCGCCGTCCTGACCCGCGGCCTGGCCGAGACCACCCGGCTCGGGCTGGCCCTGGGGGCCGACGCCGCCACCTTCGCCGGCCTGGCGGGCATCGGCGACCTCGTCGCCACCTGCGGCTCGCCGCTCTCGCGCAACCACCGCGCCGGCGTCGCCCTCGGCCGCGGCGCACCCCTGGTCGAGGCCCTCGCCGCCGCCGGCGGCACCGTCGAGGGCGTCACCTCCGCCCCCGCGGTGTTGCGCCGCGCCGCCGGCGCCGGGGTCGCGGCGCCCCTGGTCGAGCAGGTCGCCGCCGCGGTGGCCGCCGGGCGCGCGCCGGACGGGCTGGTCGCGCGCCTGGTGGGCGCCTAGGGCCCGGCCCGCGCGCCTCAGCGGCCCTCGGCGGTGCGGGCGATGGCCGCCAGGGTCGCGGGGATGCCCTCGTGCGCCGCGCGCGTGCGGTCGGCGATCTGCCGCGGGGCGTCCTGCCCGTACAGCTCGGCGAACGCCGCCAGACCCGCTGGCAGGAACTCCCACGACTCCGTCAGGAGCGTGCCCCCGTCGACGGGGGCGAAGGTGAACCCCCAGCGCACCCGGTCCCCGCCGACGACGAAGGCGAACTCCCGGCCGCGCTCGGCGGCCACCACCCGGCTGCGGGTCTCCCAGACCCGCCCGGGGACCTCGTTGCGGCCGGTGAACCAGGCGCCCACCTGCGCCGACCGCCCCTCGTCCCACCAGCACCCGGTGCACACCGGGCTCCACCGCCCCATCCGGGTCACGTCGGAGACCAGGTCGTAGAGCTCCTCGGGCGAGCGGGCCACCACGATCGAGTCGGAGAAGGCGAGGTCGGGAGGGGACGGGTCGGGGGAGGTCCGGTCGTTCACCGGCGGATCGTGGCACGGCTCCGGGGGCTCGCCGTCGCCGGGGCGCCGGGCGGTCCGCACCTGGGCCGCCCAGCGCCACCCCCGGGGTTCAGCGGGACCCGCCGGCCCGCTCCCGCGACGCGTCCAGGGCCTGCTCCAGGTCCGCCCACAGGTCCTCGACGTCCTCCACGCCCACGGACAGCCGCAGCAGCTCCTCCGGGACCACCGTCGGCTCGCCGGCGTGCCGGCGGCGCCGCTCGACCAGCGACTCCACGCCGCCCAGGCTCGTGGCCGGCACCCACAGGCGCACCGCGTCCACGACCGCGTCGGCGGCCGCGGCGCCGCCGGCGACCTCGATCGAGACCAGCGCGCCGAAGCCGCTCATCTGCCGGCGCGCCAGCTCGTGCCCGGGGTCGTCCGGCAGGGAGGGGTGGCGCACCCGCGCCACCGCCGGGTGCCCGCGCAGCCGGACCGCCAGCTCCGCGGCGCTGCGCTGCGAGCGCTCCAGGCGCAGCGGCAGCGTCCGCAGCCCGCGCAGCGCCAGGAACGCCTCCAGCGGGCCGGGGATCGCCCCGTGCAGCGTGCGGTGCCGCACCAGGCGCGCCAGCAGGTCCTCCGAGCGCGTCACCACCGCGCCCAGCACCACGTCCGAGTGCCCCGAGAGGAACTTGGTCACCGAGTGCACGACCACGTCGGCGCCCAGGTCCAGGGGCCGCTGCAGCAGCGGGGTCGCGAAGGTGTTGTCCACCACCACCAGCGCCCCGCGCTCGTGCCCGGCGGCCGCCAGCGCCACCAGGTCCGCGACCTCCAGCAGCGGGTTCGTGGGCGACTCCAGCCACAGCAGCGCCGGTCCCGCCACGGCCGCCAGGGCCGCGCGCACCCCCGCCACGTCCGTGACGTCCACCCGCTGCACGCGGGCGCGCCCCTGCTCCACCAGCAGGTCCAGCACCGAGTGGGTGCCGTTGTAGGCGCCGTGCGGCACCAGCACCGTCGCGTCGGCCGGCACCAGGTGCAGCGCGGCGGTCACCGCCGCCATGCCGGAGGCGAACGCGCGGGCCGAACCGCCCTCCAGCGCCCCCAGCGCGGTCTCCAGGGCCTCCCACGTCGGGTTGCCGAAACGGCCGTAGCCCAGCCCGCCGCCGTCCATCGAGCCGCCGCCCACGTACGTGGAGGTCAGCGAGACCGGCGTGTTCAGCTCGCTGCCCGGCCCGCGGGCGGGGCGTCCGGCGACCACGGCCAGCGTGTCGGGGGAGATCTCGGGGAGGGTGTTCTCGGGCACGCACGCACCCAACCACACCGCCGGTAGGGTGCCCGCCGATGAGCACCCAGGTCAGCGCCAAGCCGCGCGTCGCCGTCCTCTTCGGCGGCCGTTCCTCCGAGCACGCCATCAGCTGCGTGACCGCGGCGGGCGTGCTCGCCGCGATCGACCGCGAGCGCTACGACGTGGTGCCCGTGGGCATCACCCGCGCCGGGCGCTGGGTGCTCGTGCCCGACGACCCCTCGCTGTTCGCGCTCACCGACGGCAAGCTGCCCGAGGTGCCCGCCGCCGGGACGCGCGTCGCGCTCGCCCAGGAGGTCTCCCAGGGCGCGTTGCAGACCCTCGACGAGCCGCCCACCGGCGTGGCCGCCCTGCAGCGCGTCGACGTGGTCCTGCCGCTGCTGCACGGCCCCTTCGGCGAGGACGGCACCCTGCAGGGGCTGCTGGAGCTGTCCGACACCCGCTACGTCGGCTCCGGGGTGCTCGCCTCCGCCGTCAGCATGGACAAGCAGGCCATGAAGGTGCTGCTGGAGGGCGCCGGGCTGCGGGTGGGTCCCTGGACCTCCTTCCACGCCCGCCGCTGGGCCGCCGACGAGGCCGGCTGCCGCGCCGAGGTGGAGGCGCTGGGGTACCCGGTGTTCGTCAAGCCGGCCCGCGCCGGCTCCAGCATCGGCATCTCCCGGGTCCAGGGCCCCGCCGAGCTGGCCGCAGCCGTGGCCGAGGCCGTCGCCCACGACCCCAAGGTCGTCGTGGAGGCGGCCGTGAACGGCCGCGAGATCGAGTGCGGCGTCTTGGAGGACCTGGCCGGCGGCGAGCCGCGCACCAGCGTGCCCGGGGAGGTCGAGGTCGTCGGCGGCCACGACTTCTACGACTTCGAGGCCAAGTACCTCGACTCCGCCGGGGTGCGCCTGACGTGCCCGGCGGACCTGCCCGCCGAGGTGGTCGCCGTCGTGCGGCGCACCGCCGTGCGCGTCTTCGAGGCCATGGGGGCCGAGGGCCTGGCCCGCGTCGACCTGTTCGTCGACCCCGAGCGCGGCGAGGACGGCGTCGTCGTCAACGAGATCAACACGATGCCCGGCTTCACGCCGCACTCGATGTTCCCGCGCATGTGGGCGGCCACGGGTGTGGACTACCCGGAGCTGGTGGACCACCTGCTGCAGCTGGCGCTGCGGCGCCCCACCGGCCTGCGCTGAGGCGCGCGGCGCCCCCCGCGCGCCCTCACACGCAGGTGCGCGCCTGCGGGATCGCCGACACCGCCGCCGCCAGGTCCACCAGCGGGGCCGTGGCGCTCGCCTCGGCCAGCCGGCCGCCGTAGCGGACGGTGACCTCCACGGCCGGCTCGCGCCCGTACGTGAGGAAGCGCACGGCCCGGTCGCTGCGCGCGTCCTGCACCCAGTCCACGGTGCTCGCCTCGTCCGGGCCCACTGGCAGGCACGGCTTCGTCGTGGGACCGATCACCGCCGCCCCGCAGCGCAGCACCACCTGCTCCTCGCCCCACACGGCCACCCCCGCGGCGCCCTGCGGGCTGCGTGCCAAGCCCTCCAGGACGTCCGGCAGCGCCTGCAGCAGCCGCTCGCACGCCGGGTCCGTGCCGGCCGGAGCCGCCTCCACGCCCGTGCTGCCGCTCCGGTACGCCCACGCCGAGGCGCCCACCAGCACGCTCACCGCGACCGCGACCGCGACGCGCTGCCGGGTGCGCGAGGCGCCCCGCCGAGGCGCGGGGGCCCGGGGCGGGGGCGGCGGTCCGGGAGCGGGCATCGCCGTTAGTGTGGCCGGGCCGCGCGACCGGGCGCGGGGCGGGTCCGCCGGGCCCGCCGGCGCGGGCGGGCGGGAGCATCGGTGCGGGTCGGGGACCTCGACGAGTCGGAGCTGCTGACCCGGGTGCTGCCCCTGCTGCCGTCCCGGGCGCTGCTGGGCCCCGGTGACGACGCCGCGGTCGTGGCCGCCCCGGACGCCCGGGTCGTGGCGACCACCGACGTCCTGGTCGAGGGCCGCGACTTCCGCCGCGACTGGTCCACCGGCGCCGACGTCGGCTGGAAGGCCGTGGCGCAGAACGTCGCCGACGTCGCCGCCATGGGGGCCGGTTGCACGGGGCTGCTCGTGGCGCTCGGCCTGCCCGGGGACCTGGACGTGGCCTGGGTGGAGGACTTCGCCACCGGCGTCGCGCAGGCCTGCCGCGCCCTCGGGGCGGTCGTCGTGGGCGGCGACCTGTCCGGCGCCTCGGAGGTCGTCGTGGCCGTCACCGCCCTGGGCGACCTCGCCGGGCGCGCACCGGTGCTGCGCTCGGGAGCCCGGCCGGGCGACGTGGTGGCGCTCGCCGGCCCGCCGCCGGGCCGCTCGGCGGCGGGCCTGGACCTGCTGCGCGCCGGGCGGCTGCGCGGCCCCGGTTCCGTGCCCGACCTGCTCGCCGCGCACCGCCGGCCCGTCCCGCCGGTCGAACTGGGGCCGGCGGCCGCCGACGCCGGCGCCAGCGCCCTCATGGACGTCAGCGACGGGCTGCTGCGCGACGCCGGCCGCATCGCCGCCGCCAGCGGGGCCGTCCTCGACCTGCACCTGGAGGGCACCGTGCTCGCCGGGTCCGCCGGCGCCCTGGCCGCGGCCACCGGTGCCGACCCCGCCACGGCGCGGTCGTGGGTGCTCACCGGCGGCGAGGACCACGGGCTGCTGGCCTGCTTCCCGGCCGGGGCGCGGGCGCCGGAGGGCTTCCGCGCCGTCGGGCGGGTGCTCGCGGGGGCGCCCAGCGTCCTGGTGGACGGTGAGCCGTGGTCGGGTGCGGGTTCGGGCTGGGACCACTTCCGGGGGCGTTAGCGGCCCGGGGCGCGGCCGGCCCGGGGGAGCGGGGCGGACCCCGCCCCGGACGCGCCGCGGGGCCGGTCCGAGCGGACCGGCCCCGCGGGCTCGTGCTGTGCGCGAAGGGTCAGCGCGTGACCTTGCCCGCCTTCAGGCAGGAGGTGCACACGTTGAGCCGCTTCGGCGAACCGTTCACGGTGGCCCGCACCCGCTGGATGTTCGGGAGCCACATGCGGTTGGTGCGCCGGTGCGAGTGCGAGACGCTCTTGCCGAAGCCAGGGCCCTTGGCGCAGACGTCGCAGTTGGCAGCCACGGGGTACTCCTGGGGTCGTGAGGGGTGGAGGGGCGACGACCCCGGTGGGGGCGCCGACCGGTGTCGGAGAGGCCCGGACACCGCCGTCCACCATAGCCGAGCCGTGCGGGTGCGGGCGAACCGGCGCCTCAACCCCTCCGGAACCCCTCCGGCAGACCCCCGTGCGGCGGATCCGCCCCGCGACCCTCCAGCCGGACGCCCCGGCACCCGATGGTGACTCGTGCCCGCGCGGACCCGTCCCGACCGGAGCGGGGAGCCCTGGTGGGCGCCCCGCGACGGAGCCGCGGGCACCCGCGCGGCCGGTGCGCTGGCGCTGTTCGGGGCGCTGTACATGGTCCTGGGCGCGCTGCTGGTCCCCAGCAGCACGAACGGGAGCCGCTGGGGGCTGCCGGCCTCCGTCGCCGCCGCCGCGCTCCTGGCGGCCCTCAGCGCCGTGCCCGCGCTGGCCCCGCGGCGGGTGCCCGGCTGGAGCGCCGTCGCCCTGGTGCTGGTGGGTGTCGCCGAGATCCTCGCGCTGGACCTCGTGACCGTCGACACCAGTGCCAGCGCGCAGGTCTTCCTGTGGTGGCCGGCCATCTACGCCGCCTACCACCTGCGGCGGGCGGCGGCGTGGGCGGTGGCCGCCACCTGCCTGGCCGCGCAGGTCACCCTGCTGCTCGTCCTGGCCGGACCCGGGCTCGTGGGCCGCGACACGCCGGCGTGGGCGGTCACCGCAGCGGTCGTCACGGCCATGGTCTCCGGCGCGCGGGACCGGCAGGCGGCCCTGCTGGAGGACCTGCGCACCGAGGCGGGGCAGGACGGGCTGACCGGCCTGGCCACCCGCAGGGCGTTCGACGACGCCCTGGCCCGGCACCTGCGCGAGGGGTCGGTGGGCGCGCTCGTGCTCGTCGACGTCGACCGCTTCAAGGAGGTCAACGACGAGCACGGGCACGCCGCCGGCGACGCGGTGCTGCGCACGGTCGCCGGGGAGCTGCGCGCGGTCTGCCGCCCCGGCGACGTCGTGGCCCGGCTGGGCGGCGACGAGCTGGCGGCGCTGCTCGTGCACGCCGACCCCCCGCCCCCGGCGGAGCTCGGTGCCACGTGCCCGCTGGCGCTCGCCGCGGCGGAGCGATTCCGCGCCGCCGTCGCCGGCCTGCGGGTCCCCACCCCCGACGGCTCACCGGGTCCGCGGCTCAGCGTGAGCGTCGGCGTCGCCGGTGGCGGACTGCCGGGGGAGACGCCCGAGCGCCTCCTCGCGCGCGCCGACGCGGCCCTGTACGCCGCCAAGCGCGGTGGGCGCGACCGCGTCGTCGCGGGGTCCGCACCACCCGGTACGCCGCCCGGAGCACCGCCGCCCGCGTCGCTGCCGGGGCGTGTCGGCGGCGCGCAGTAGCCTCCTGGCGTGGACGAGCTGGACGCACCGCTGTCCGGTCGGCTGCCGGCGCCCGCCGCGGCGCTGCTGGCCAAGGAGCTGGGCCTGGAGACCGTCCGCGACCTGCTGTGGCACCTGCCGCGCCGCTACGCCGAGCGCGGGCAGCTCACGCCGATCCGGCAGCTGACCGCGGGCGACGACGTGACGATCGTGGCGCAGGTGGTCCGCACCTCGCCCCCGCGGCGGATGCGCAACCGCGACGGCGCGCTGATGCAGGTCACGCTGGGCGACGGCCGCGACACCGTCAGCCTGACGTTCTTCGCGCGCAGCGTGCGCCAGTTCGCCCACCACGAGCGCCAGCTGCGCGAGGGCCGGCAGGTGCTCGCCTCCGGGCGCGTGGAGGTCTTCAACGGCTCCTGGCAGCTGGCCCGGCCCGACTACCAGCCCCTGGACGACGACTCCGAGGACGCCCGCGCGCTCGCCGACCGCCCCATCCCGCTGTACCCGGCCACCGGCAAGGCCCCCAGCTGGAAGATCGCCAAGGCCGTGCAGACGGTGCTCGGCGCCACCGCGCAGGTGGCCGACGTCCTGCCGCCAGAGGTCGTCGCGCAGGCGGAGCTGCTGAGCCCGCTGGAGGCGCTGCGGGCCGTGCACACCCCCCGCGACCGCGCCGACGTCGCCCGCGGGCAGCGCCGCCTGCGCTACGAGGAGGCCTTCGTCCTGCAGACCGCGCTGGCGCAGCGGCGGGCCAGCACCGCGCGCGAGCGCGCCGTGGCGCGGGTGCGCCGCCCCGACGGCCTCGCCGCCGCCTTCGACGCGCGCCTGCCGTTCCCGCTGACCGGCGCCCAGGCCCGCGTGGGCGAGGAGATCACCGCCGACCTCGCCCGCGAGAAGCCCATGCAGCGGCTGCTGCAGGGCGACGTCGGCTCCGGCAAGACCCTCGTGGCGCTGCGGGCGATGCTCACCGTCGTCGACGGCGGCGGGCAGGCCGCGCTGCTGGCACCCACCGAGGTGCTCGCCTCCCAGCACCTGCGCTCCACCACCGCCGCGCTGGGCGACCTCGCCGCCGGCGGCCTGCTGGGCGGGCACGAGCTCGCCACCCGCGTGGTGCTGCTGACCGGCTCGATGGGCGCCGCCGCCCGCCGCGAGGCGCTGCTGGCCGCCGCGAGCGGCGAGGCGGGCATCGTCATCGGCACCCACGCGCTGCTGCAGGAGCACGTCGCCTTCGCCGACCTCGGCCTCGTCGTCGTCGACGAGCAGCACCGCTTCGGCGTGGAGCAGCGCGACGCGCTGCGCGCCAAGGCCTCCAGCGTGCCGCACCTGCTGGTGATGACCGCCACGCCCATCCCGCGCACCGTCGCCATGACCGTCTTCGGCGACCTGGAGACCTCCGTGCTCGACGAGCTGCCCCCCGGGCGGGCGGAGGTGACCACCGTGGCGGTCCCCCTGCAGAACGAGACGTGGGTGGACCGCGTCTGGCAGCGGGTGGCCGAGGAGGCGGCCCTGGGCCGGCAGGCGTACGTGGTGTGCGCGCGCATCGACGGCGACGACCGCGGCGGGCAGCCCGACGACGGCGGCGGGGACGAACCCCCGCCCGACGACCGGGAGAAGCGCCGCCCGCCCCTGGCCGTGGCCGACGTCGTGGAGATCGTGCGGCGCCACCCCGCCACGGCGCACCTGCGCACCGAGGTCCTGCACGGGCGCCTGGCCCCGGCCGACAAGGACGACGTCATGCGCCGCTTCGCCGCCGGCGAGGTGGACGTGGTCGTGTCCACCACCGTCGTCGAGGTCGGCGTGGACGTGCCCAACGCCAGCGTCATGGTCGTCGTGGACGCCGACCGCTTCGGCGTCTCCCAGCTGCACCAGCTGCGCGGGCGCATCGGCCGCGGCGGGCTGCCCGGCACCTGCCTGCTGATGACGGAGGTCGCCGCGAGTTCACCGGCCGGGCAACGGCTGTCGGCGCTGGTCGCCACCCGCGACGGCTTCGAGCTGGCCCGCCTGGACCTGGAGCAGCGCCGGGAGGGCGACGTGCTGGGCGCCGCGCAGTCCGGCCGCCGCTCCTCGCTGCGCCTGCTGGGCGTGCTCAAGGACGCCGACGTCATCGCCGACGCCCGCGCCGCGGCGAGCGCGCTGGTCGCCGAGGACCCCGACCTGCAGCGCCACCCCGCGCTGGCCGCCGCCGTCGCCGACCGCGTCAGCGGCGAGACCGAGCGCTTCCTGGAGCGGGCGTGAGCGCTGCCCCCGGCGGCCCGGCGCTGCTGGAGCTGGACCGGCTCGTCGTCGGCTACGGGCGCCCGGTCTGCGCACCGGTGAGCGTGCGCGTCGCCGCGGGCGAGGCCGTGTGCCTCGTGGGGGCCAACGGCGCCGGCAAGTCCACGGTGCTGCGCGCCGTCGCCGGGCTGCTGGAGCCCATCGCCGGCCGGGTGAGGCTGCGCGGCGAGCCCGTGGACGAGCGCCGTGCCGCGTTCCGCCGCGAGGTCGCCTCCGTGTTCGACGAGGACGCCTGGTTCGGCGAGCTGTCGGTGGCCGAGCACCTGGAGCTGGTGGCGCGCGGGCACGGGGTGCGCGACGCGGAGGCCGTCGTGGACGCCGAGCTGGAGCGCCAGCGGCTGACCGGCGCGGCCGACCAGCTGCCGGTGTCGCTGTCCAGCGGGCAGAAGCGCCGCCTGCTGCTGGCCGCCGCGCTGGTGCGCCCGCGCGCGCTGCTGCTGCTCGACGAGCCCGAGCAGCGGCTCGACCCGCCGGGCCGCCGGGAGCTGGCCGAGCGGCTGGCCGCCGAGCGCGACGCGGGCACCGCCCTGCTGGTCGCCACCCACGACGTCGTGCTGCTGCGCCGCCTCGCCGACCGCGCGGTGGTCGTGGACGACGCGCCCGCGGGCGGGGCCGCGCGGGCTGCGGACACCGCGGTCGAGTGCCGGGTGGTCGACGCGCAGGAGGCGGCGCGCGTCGTGAGTGCCCCGGTCCGGTGAGCACCGCGCCGGTGTCCGCCCTGCCCGGACCCGCCGCCGGGGCGCCGCTGCCGGGCCGGCGCGACCTGGTGCGCGAGGCGTCGCCGGCCCGTTCCGCGCGCGGGCTGCGCGCCACGCTCGCCGACGCCTACACCACCGTGCTGCAGGCCGGCATCGCCGCGCTGCTGCTGCTGGGGGGCAGTTCCTCGCTGCGCGGCGCCCTGCAGCGGGGCTTGGCCGCGCCCGGTGGCGGGCCGGGACCGGCGCCGACCCTCCCGGCCGTCCTGACCTGCGCGGGCCTGGCCGGCTGCGTGCTCCTGCTGGCCCTGGCGGCGCTGTGCCGGCTGGGGCCGGTGAGCCTGAGCGCGCCGCGCACCGCCTGGTGGGCGTCCCTGCCGGTGCCCCGCGAGCAGCTGCTGCGCCCGGTGCTGCGGGACCGGGCCCTGCTGGCCGCCGCGGCGGGCGCCCTCGTCGTGGCGTGGGCGGTGTCGCTGGCGCTGGGCGCCGCCGGGGACCTCACCGCCGCGGCGCTGCCGGCGCTGCTGGGCGGTGCCCTGCTGGGGGCGGCGGGTGCCGCCGCGGGGTACGTGCTGGTGGCCGGGCTCGCCGTGCGCGGGGAGGTGGAGGCCCTGCTGCGCACCGCCACCGCCCTGGACGCGGCCGCCGCCGGGGTCGTGCTGGCCCTGGCCGCCGGGGCGGTGGCCGGGGCGCCGGTGGACGCCGTGCCCCCCGCCGCGCTGCCGGTGCCGGCCGCCTGCGCCGCAGGTGCGGCCGTCCTCGTCCTGGCCGGCGCGGGCCGGCGCCACCTGCGCGACGTCGGTCGCACCCCCTCCGCCTCCCTGCGGCGCGGGGCGGCGCGGTTGGAGCGGCTGACGGCGTCCGTGCTGCAGGTCGACGTGCGCGAGCTGGGCCGGGCGCTGGCCGCCGACGGCCCCGGGCGGGTGCGTCCCGGACGCCGCCCGGCGGGGGCCCGTGCGCCGTGGGTGCGCGGCCCGGTCGGTGCGGTGCTGACCGCGGACGCGCTGCTGCTGCGCCGCCAGCCGCGCCGCCTCGCGACGGCCGCGGTGCTGGCGCTGGTGCCGTTCGTCGTGGCCGCCGGCACCTCGGCGCACCGCGGCGCCGCGGCGGTGCTGCTGTGGGCGGCCGGGTACGCGGCGGCCACCGCGCTGGCCGAGGCGGTGCGCGGCGGCGCGCTGGCTCCCGCGGCGGCGCGCGCCCTGCCGCTCTCCGTCGGGCTGCTGGTGGCGGTGCGGTGGCTGCCCGTCGCCGCGGCGAGCGCGCTGTGGGGGGCGGTGGCGGTGCCGCTGGTGGCCGGCACGTCCGGCCTGGTGCACGCCGGGGCGGGCACCGGGTGGGCGTCCTGGGCCCTGCTGGGCGCGCTGGCCGGCCCCGGCTGGGCGGCGGCGGCCGTGCGCGGGGCCCTGCGGCCCGACCCGGACTTCGCCCGCCCGGCGATCGCCACCCCGGCCGGCCCGGTCTCCCCTGGCGCGGCCGCGGCGGTCACCACGGGCCCGGACCTGGCGGCGGTGGCGACCCTGCCGGTGCTGCTGGCCCTGCTGGCCCGCGGCGCACCGGGACCGGCGCTGGCCGGGCAGCTGGCGGTGACGGCCCTGGTGGTCGTGGTGGGGTGGGCCTACGCCGCGCACCGGGCGCGGCGGCTGTCGTGACGCGCGCGCTGCGCGCCGGGGAGGGGGCGCGGTGACGCGCATCGTGGCGGGCTCGGCCGGTGGCCGGCGGCTGAGGGTGCCGCCGGGGGACACGACCCGGCCCACCAGCGACCGGGTGCGCGAGGCGCTGTTCTCCGCGCTGGACGCGGCCGGGGCGGTGGAGGACGCGCGCGTGCTGGACCTGTACGCCGGGTCCGGGGCCCTGGGGCTGGAGGCCGCCAGCCGCGGTGCGCGCGAGGTGGTGCTCGTGGAGGTGGCGCGGGCGGCGGCGCAGACCGCCCGCGCCAACGCCGCCGCCCTGGGCCTGCCGGGCGTGCGCGTGGAGCACGAGCGCGCCGAGCGCTTCCTCGCCGGCCCCCGCGCCGCGGACGGCGGCGGCTGGGACCTGGTGCTGGTGGACCCCCCGTACGCCGTGGACGAGGAGGCGCTGGCCGGGGTGCTCACCGCGCTCGCCCCGCTGCTGGCGGACGGCGCCACGGTGGTGGTGGAGCGCTCGGCGCGCAGCCCCGAGCCGCGCTGGCCGCAGGGCTGGTCCGCGGCGCGCCGTCGCCGCTACGGGGAGACGAGCGTGTGGACGGTGCACCTCGACGGGCCGGGCGGCTAGCGTGCCGCGGGTGCCCGACGCGATCACGGAACCGGCCGGCGCGGTGCGCCGCTGCGTGTGCCCCGGCAGCTTCGACCCGGTGACCCTGGGCCACGTCGACGTCGTGCTGCGCGCGGCGGACCTCTTCGACGTGGTGCACGTGGGCGTCGCCGTCAACCCGGCCAAGCGGGGCCTGTTCAGCGGCGCTGAGCGCGTGGACCTGGTGCGCGCCGCGCTGGACGCCGCAGGGGGCGAACGGGCGGCGCGGGTGGTCGTGGAGGAGTTCTCCGACGGCCTGCTCGTCGAGCACTGCCGGCGCCTGGGCGCCCGCGTCGTCGTGAAGGGCCTGCGCGGGGGCACCGACTACGCCTACGAGCTGCCGATGGCGCTGATGAACCGCCACCTGGCGGGGGTGGAGACGCTGTTCCTCGTCGGCGACCCCCGCTTCGAGCACGTCTCCTCCAGCCTGGTCAAGGAGGTCGCCCGCCACGGCGGCGACGTGTCGGGCCTGGTGCCCGAGCCGGTGCGCGGGGCGCTGCTGCGCCGCCTGGGCGGGGCGGTGGGGGAGGATGACCCGCGGCCGCCGCGAGGCGCGGCCGGTGGACCCTCTGGAGGCAGGTAGTCGTGGAAGTGCACGAGAAGCTCGGTGAGCTCGCCGCGCTCGTGTCGGGGGCGCGCGCGGTGCCCCTGTCGTCGTCCGTGGTCGTGGACCGCGAGCAGCTGCTCCGGCTCGTCGCGGAGGTGCGGCGCCTGCTGCCGGCGGAGGTCCAGCAGGCCGGCGACGTGCTGGCCCAGCGCGACGAGGTCCTCGAGGCGGCGCGCGCGGAGTCGGAGCGGGTGCTCTCGCAGGCGCGCGCGCAGGCCGAGGAGCTCACCGAGTCGCAGGCCGTCACGCGCGCCGCCCGCGAGCGCGCCGAGCACATCGTGGCCACGGCCCGCGAGGAGGCCAAGCGGCTGCGGCTGGACGCCGACGCCTGGTGCGACGGCAAGCTCGGCGACTTCGAGGAGGAGCTGGAGCGCCTGCAGCAGCAGGCCCGCCGCGGGCGGGACCGGCTCAAGGTGCGCGCCCCCGAGCAGGACGGGGAGGTCGCCGAGGAGCAGGGGGAGGCCCGCGAGGCCGCCGGGGCGCACCCGGCGCCGCGGCCCGCCCCGGAGGGCTGAGCGCCCCGGCGCCGCCCGCCGGGGACGCGATTCGGTACCGGGCGTCCGGCTCGGCTACCCTTGACCACGGCCTCGACGCCGGTGAGCGCCACCACCCCCGCGGCACCCGTGCCGTCAGGGTGGGGACGACCACGGGCGGCGGGGCTGCGTGGTGCTCCGAAGCAGCACCCGCGTGGTGCTCCGAGCGTGAGAGGCAGGACGAGTGGTCAAGGTGCAGGAGGGTCGGCTGGACCCCAGCGCCCCGCTGGTGCTGTCCACCCACGAGCTGGGTCGTCGCCCGGGCACGATGCGCACCCTGCGGCGCACGGTCCCGGCCCCGCCGGACCTGGGCATCGCCGTGATCGGCGTCCCCGAGGGCAGCGACCTCGAGCTGGACCTGCGGATGGAAGCGGTCATGGAGGGCGTGCTGGTCTCCGGCACCGTCCGCGGCCGGGCCGTGGGCGAGTGCGTGCGCTGCCTGACCGAGGTGACCGAGGACGTCGAGGTCGAGGTGCAGGAGCTGTTCGCCTACCCCGGCAAGACGCCCGCCGAGGTCGGCGAGGACGACGACGAGGTCCGCGAGGTCGCCCCCGGCGAGCTCATCGACCTCGAGCCCGCGGTGCGCGACGCGGTCGTGCTGGAGCTGCCGTTCCAGCCCGAGTGCGACGGCCCCTGCCAGCAGGACTACGAGATCGGTGTCTCCGAGCGCGCGCCCGGCGGCACCGACGACACCGAAGAGCCGGCGGACCCCCGGTGGGCCGCCCTGCAGGGCCTGCTCGAGCAGCAGCCCGGCCAGACCCCGTCCGACCCGAGAGAGAAGAGCTGACCGTGGCCGTCCCGAAGCGGAAGATGTCCCGCAGCAACACGCGGTCGCGCCGCGCCCAGTGGAAGGCGTCCGAGGAGACGCTGACCCGCACCGTGCAGCGCGGCCAGGTCGCCTACCAGCGCCCGCACACCGCGCGCGTCGTGACCGACTCCGCCGGCACCCCCCTGTACCTGGAGTACAAGGGCCGCAAGGTCAAGGACCTCTGAGCTGACCGCTCAACAGGACCGCGCCACCCGGCCGGGCGACGTCGGTGACGTCGCCCGGCTGGTGGGTGCCCTCGGCGTCGACATCGACGCCGATCTGCTCGTCCAGGCGCTGACGCACCGCTCCTACGCGTACGAGCACGGCGGCCTGCCGACCAACGAGCGCCTGGAGTTCCTCGGCGACTCCGTCCTCGGTCTCGTCGTGACCGACAGCCTGTACCACCGCCACCCGGACGTCTCCGAGGGCCGGCTGGCGAAGCTGCGCGCGGCGGTCGTCAACTCCCGCGCGCTGGCCGAGATCGCCCGCGGCCTGGACCTGGGCGCCCACGTGCGCCTGGGCAAGGGCGAGGAGACCACCGGCGGGCGGGACAAGTCCTCCATCCTCGCCGACACCATGGAAGCCGTCATCGGCGCCGCCTACCTGTCGCTGGGGCTCGAGGCCGCGCGCGAGTTCGTGCTGCGCCTGACCGCCGGGGTGCTGGAGTCGTCCGAGCGCCTGGGCGCCGGCACCGACTGGAAGACGGCCCTGCAGGAGCTGACCGCCGCCTCCGGGCTCGGCGTGCCCTCCTACGCGATCACCGACTCCGGCCCGGACCACGCCAAGAGCTTCGCCGCCGACGCCGTCGTCGGTGGCACCGCCCTGGGCCACGGCGAGGGGCGCAGCAAGAAGGAGGCCGAGCAGAAGGCCGCCGCGAGCGCCGTGCAGGCCCTGCAGGAGGCGCAGGCCGCGCACGCCGCCCGCACGCAGGGCTGAGCGGGGCGTGCCCGAGCTCCCCGAGGTCGAGGTCGTGCGCCGCGGCCTGGCCCGCTGGGTCGCCGGCCGCCGCGTGCGCGAGACGCACCTGCTGCACCCGCGCGTGGCGCGCCGCCACGTCGCCGGTCCCGCCGACGCCGCGGCCCGCCTGGACGGGACCGTCCTCGCCGACGCGGTGCGCCGCGGCAAGTACCTGTGGCTGCCGCTGGTGGACCCGGCGCGCGGTGCGGCCGCCGAGGCGCTCGTGGTGCACCTGGGCATGAGCGGGCAGCTGCTCGTGGAGGCCGAGGACGCCCCCGAGGAGAAGCACCTGCGCGCCCGCTGGCGCTTCGACGACTCCCACGTGCCGGCCGGCGCGGCGGGCACGGAGCTGCGGTTCGTGGACCAGCGCACCTTCGGCGGGCTCGCCGTCGTCCCCCTGGTGCCCACCCCCGACGGCGGCCCCGGCGGGCTGGGGGAGGACCCCGGCGCTCCGTGGGGCCCGTCCCTGCCCGCGCCGGTCGCGCACATCGCCCGCGACCCCCTGGACCCCGCCTTCGGCGACGCCGCGTTCGCCCGGCGGCTGCGCGAGCGCACCACCGGCCTCAAGCGCGCCCTGCTGGACCAGGCGCTGATCTCCGGCGTGGGCAACATCTACGCCGACGAGGCGCTGTGGCGCGCGCGCCTGCACTACGCCCGGCCCACCCGCACGCTGCGCACCGCGCAGGTGGAGGTGCTGCTGGCCGGGTTGCGCGAGGTGATGACCGCCGCGCTGGCCGCGGGGGGCACGAGCTTCGACGCCCTGTACGTCAACGTCAACGGCGCCAGCGGGTACTTCGACCGCTCCCTGGCCGTGTACGGGCAGGCGGGGCGGCCGTGCCCGCGCTGCGGGACGCCGGTGCGGCGCGACGCCTTCATGAACCGCTCGTCGTTCACCTGCCCGGCGTGCCAGCCGAGGCCCCGCACCCCGGCCGCCTGACCACGCCGCCCGCGCCCCGGCGGGGCGCCTCAGCCCCGGCGCAGCTCCGTCCACGTCTCGGCGACGCCGGGCAGGGCGGGCACGGACGTGCCGGTGAGCTCCTCGACGAGCCCGAACAGCCACTCCTCGGGATCCCGGCGCGGCGCCGCCTCGTACGGCGAGGGCGCGCCCTCGTCGACGACCACCCCACCCTCGCTGATCACCAGCAGCCGCGACGTGTGCCCGGCGTCGGCGGCTTCGAGCACGTAGGTGTCGGTGGTCCCCGAGTGCAGGACCGCCAGCGCCCGCTCCGCCCCGGTGCTCGCGGCGAGGGACTCGGGCACCTGCTCCAGCGCCGCTGCGGTGAAGTGCACGTGCAGCAGGCCGTCGCGCACCGCGGCGGCCACCGGGAACCCCTCGAACACCGGCGAGGTGCCCGCCGCCGCACTGAACCCGGGTGGCAGCGACTCCAGCCCCCCGGTGGCGAACAGGTCGGCTCCGTTCCAGCTCACCGGGGCATCCTGCCCGTCGTCGCGCTCCTACGCTGACCGTCGTGGACACCTCCAGCGGTGCCGGGACGCCCCCGGTCCCCGAGCGGCTGACCGCCTTCGTCTCCGGGCGGGTGCAGGGCGTGGGCTTCCGCTGGTGGACGCGCTCGCAGGCCCTCGAGCTCGGCCTGTCCGGCCGGGCGGTGAACAAGACCGACGGGCGCGTCGAGGTCGTCGCCGAGGGTCCGGCGCAGCGGCTGGAGGAGCTGCTGGAGCGGCTGCGCGAGGAGCCCAGCGCGCACGGCCGGCCGGGCCGGGTCACCGCCGTCGTGGAGCACCGCACCGCCGCTCGCGGGGAGTCCGGCTTCACCACCCGCTGAGCGCGCCCACCGCGCGGCGTCCCGGACGGGGCGCCGGGCGAAGTTAGGCTCCCTCCCCGTGCACCTGAAGACCCTCACCCTCAAGGGGTTCAAGTCGTTCGCGTCGGCGACGACGCTGCGCCTGGAGCCGGGCATCACGTGCGTGGTCGGCCCGAACGGCTCGGGCAAGTCCAACGTCGTGGACGCCCTGACCTGGGTGATGGGCGAGCACAGCGCCAAGAGCCTGCGCGGCGGCAAGATGGAGGACGTCATCTTCGCCGGCACCACCGGCCCGTCCGGGCGCGCCGCGCTGGGTCGCGCCGAGGTCAGCCTCACGATCGACAACTCCGACGGGGCCCTGCCCATCGAGTACGCCGAGGTGACGATCACCCGGACGATGTTCCGCACCGGCGGCTCCGAGTACGCGATCAACGGCGCGCAGTGCCGCCTGCTGGACGTGCAGGAGCTGCTCAGCGACTCCGGCATCGGGCGTGAGATGCACGTCATCGTCGGCCAGGGCCAGATCGACGCGGTGCTGCACGCCTCCCCCGAGGAGCGGCGCGCGTTCGTGGAGGAGGCCGCCGGCGTCCTGAAGCACCGTCGCCGCAAGGAGAAGGCGCTGCGCAAGCTCGACGCGATGGAGGGCAACCTCACCCGCGTCGCGGACCTGGTCACCGAGATCCGCCGGCAGCTCAAGCCGCTGGGCCGGCAGGCCGAGGCGGCCCGGCGCGCGCAGGTCGTGCAGGCCGACCTGCGCGACGCGCGCCTGCGGCTGCTCGCCGACGACCTCGTGCAGGCCACCAGCTCGCTGCAGCGCGAGGAGGCCGACGAGGCCGCGCTGCAGCAGCGCCAGCAGCGGGTGGAGGCCGAGCTCGCGGAGGCCGCCGGCCGGTTGCGCGCCGCGGAGGCCGCCGCCGCGGCGGCCGCGCCCGACCTCGCCCGCGCCGTGGAGACCCACCACCGCCTGCAGGCGCTGGCCGAGCGGCTGCGCGGCGTGCGGGCGCTGGCCGCCGAGCGCCTGCGGCTGCTGGCCGCCGAGACCGACGAGCAGACCGGCCGGCGCGACCCGGAGGAGCTGTCCGCCGCGGCCGCGCGGGTGCGCGCGGAGGAGGCCGAGCTGACCGGCCGGGTCGCCGAGCACCGCGCGGCCCTGGACGAGGTGCTGGCCCGCCGGGCCGAGGCCGACCGCGCCGCCGCCGAGGAGGACCGCCGGGTGGCCGCCGCGCTGCGCGCCGCCGCCGACCGGCGCGAGGGCCTGGCCCGCCTGGGCGGGCAGGTCGCCGCCGCGCGCAGCCGCGTGGAGTCCGCCGAGGCGGAGCTGGAGCGGCTGTCCGGTGCGCTGGCCGACGCCGAGCAGCGCCGCGAGCGCGCCCGCGCGGACTTCTCCGCCCTGGAGACCCAGGTCGCCGGTGTCGAGGAGGGCGAGGAGGGCCTGGACGCCGAGCACGAGGCGGCCGCCGCCGCGCTCGCCGAGGCGGAGGCGGCCTGCGAGGCCGCCGTCGCCGAGGAGCGCGCCGCCGCGCAGGAGCGGGCCGGCTGGGCCGCGCGCAAGGACGCCCTGGAGATCGGGCTGGCGCGCGGCGACGGCGCCGGGGCGCTGCTGGCCGCCGGGCCCGCCGTGTCCGGGGTGCTGGGTTCGGTGGCGGCGCTGCTGGAGGTCGAGAGCGGCTGGGAGCAGGCGGTGGCCGCCGCGCTCGGCGCGGCCGCCGACGCCGTGGTCCTGGCCGGCCCGGCCGAGGCGGCAGCCGCCATCGAGCACCTGCGCGCCGAGGACGCCGGGCGCGCCGGGATGGTCCTGGCCGGTGCCGGCGCGCCCTCCACCACCCCCGCCGAGGACCCCGCCGCCGGGGACCTGCCCGGGGACGCCCGCCCCGCGCTGGCGCTGCTGAAGGCCCCCGCCGAGCTGGCCGGGGCGCTGGCGCGGCTGCTCGGCGACGTCGTGGTCGTCGCTGACCTGGACGCGGCCCGCGCCGTGGTCGCCGCCCGGCCCGACCTGGTGGCCGCCACCCGTGACGGCGACCTGCTCTCGACGCACCGCGCGGCGGGCGGCTCCGCCTCGGCGCCCAGCCTGCTGCAGGTGCAGGCCGCCGTCGACGAGGCCACCGACGCCCTCGGTGCCGCCGAGCACCGCCTGCAGCGCGCGCAGTTCGCCCTCACCGGCGCCCAGCACGCCCGCGAGCAGGCCGCCGACCGGGTCGAGGCGGCCCTGGAGCGCCTGCACGAGAACGACGCGCGGATGAACGCCGTCGCCGAGCAGTTGGCCCAGCTGGGGGCCGCGGTGCGCGCCGCGGCCGCCGAGGCCGAGCGCACGCTCGCCACCCGCGCCCAGGTCGCCGAGCGCCTCGAGGCCGACCGCGCCCGGGGGGGGGGGGGGGGGGGGGGGGGGGCGGGGGGGGCGGCCGCCCCCCCCGCCCCCCAGCCCCCCCCCCCCCCCCCCCCCCCCCCCCCCCCCCCCCCCCCCCCCCCCCCCCCCCCCCCCCCCCCCCCCCCCCCCCCCCCCCGCCACGAGGCCGCCTCCGCCGCCCCCGACGACGACGACGCCGCCACCTCCACCGAGGAGCGCGACCGCCTGGCCGAGCACGCCCGGTCCCTGGGCCGCGCCGAGACGGAGGCCCGGCTGGCGCTGCGCACCACGGAGGAGCGCGCCCGCGCCCTGGCCGGCCGCGCCGACGCCCTGGAGCGGCAGGCCGCCGAGGAGCTGCGGGCGCGGGAGCGGGCCGCCGCCCGCCGCGCCCGGCGGGCTGAGCAGGCCCGCGTCGCCACCGGGGTGCGCGAGGGCGCCGACCGGGCCCTGGCGCACTGGGAGACCTCCGCCGCCGAGGCCTCGCGGCTGCGCGAGGCCGCCGAGGCGGCCCGCGCCCGCTTCGAGGAGGAGGTGGGCACCGCCCGCCGCGCCGTCGAGGCGCTCACGGCCGAGCAGCACCGCCTGGGCGACTCCCGGCACGCCGACGAGGTCGCCCGCGCCCAGCAGCGCTGGCGCATCGAGGCGCTGCGCACCCGGGCGGTCGAGGAGCTGGGCACCGACCCCGACGTCCTCGTCGCCGAGTTCGGCCCCGACCAGCTCGTGCCGCCCTCCCCGCCGGCCCCCGGCGACCCCGAGCCGGACGAGCCGCCGCAGCCGCGCCCCTACGTGCGCGCCGAGCAGGACAAGCGCCGCCGCGCCGCCGAGCGGGCCCTGGCCCAGCTGGGCACGGTCAACCCGCTGGCGCTGGAGGAGTACGCGGCGATGGAGGAGCGCCACGCCTTCCTCGTCACCCAGTCCGAGGACCTGAAGAAGTCCCGCAAGGACCTGCTGGACATCGTCAAGGAGGTGGACGAGCGCGTCGAGCGGGTCTTCTCCGAGGCGTTCGCGGACGTCTCGGCGCAGTTCGAGCAGGTCTTCCCGCGCCTGTTCCCCGGCGGTGAGGGGCGGCTGGTGCTCACCGACCCGCGCGACATGCTCGCCACCGGCATCGAGGTGGAGGCGCGGCCGGCCGGCAAGAAGGTCAAGCGCCTGTCGCTGCTGTCCGGCGGGGAGCGCTCGCTGGCCGCGGTCGCACTGCTCGTGGCGATCTTCCGCGCCCGCCCCAGCCCCTTCTACGTCCTGGACGAGGTGGAGGCCGCGCTGGACGACGCGAACCTGTCGCGGCTGATCACGCTGTTCGAGGAGCTGCGCGCCTCCAGCCAGCTCATCGTGATCACCCACCAGAAGCGCACCATGCAGATCGCCGACGCCCTGTACGGGGTGACGATGCGCGGCGACGGCATCAGCACCGTCGTCAGCCAGCGGCTGCGCGAGGCCGCACCGGCCTGAGGGGGCGGTCCCCGCGCCGGCCCGGTCGGCGGGTGCTGTCGGGAACCGGGTGGTGACGCATCTGCGAAGGGTTGGTCACGGAGCGGCAACATCGTCGTGGCGCGGTGGTGCAGGGGGGACGCGGGGGGCAATGTTGCTCCCGTGGTGATGACGACGCTGATCGTGACGTTCTTCCTCGTGGTGGGACTCGCGCTGGCGGTCCTGCTCTCCGTCGCCGCGCCGCCCATGCGCGCCCGGGGCAGTCGGCTCCAGGCCCGCCTGGACGCCCTCGCGGCCCGCTGGACGCCGGTGCTGCTGCACGCTGCCGCCCAGGCCCGCGCGGGCGCCCGCGCGCGCGCCGAGCACCTCGCCCAGCACCTCGCCCACCGGTCGGCGGCGCACCGGGCCCGCCCGGGCGACGAGGCCGAGGCCGCCCGCGCCCGCTGACGCGCACCCCCCGACCGGCGCGGTGCCCGACGCGCCGGGGCGGCCGGCGTCCGCCGCCGGACGGGTCTGGGAGGATCGGCCCCCGTGGAGACCCTGGACATCCTCATCGGCGTCGCCGTCCTGATCGCCCTCGCGGCGGTCGGTGCCGTCGCGGGCCTGGTGCGCCCGCGGCGGCGCCGCTCCTCGCTGCCGCCGCGCGCGGGGGAGCAGGCCGGCCGCTCCAGCCTCGGCCCGCGCTCGGACACCGACCCCCTGCCCGGGGTCGGCGACGACGCGGAGGTCCCCCGCGACTCGCCCAGCCGGGCCGTGGACGTCGTGGAGCTGCCCGAGGAGCCCGCCGGCCCGGTCACCGAGCGCCCCGCGTCCGCCGCCGGGCGCCTGGTCCGGCTGCGCGAGCGGCTGGCCCGCTCCAACTCCGCCCTGGGCCAGGGCCTGCTGGCGCTGCTGTCGCGCGACACCCTCGACGAGTCCACCTGGGAGGAGGTCGAGGAGACGCTCCTGCTGGCGGACGTCGGCGTCGGTCCCACCACCGAGATCGTCGACCACCTGCGCGAGCGGGTGCGGGTGCTCGGCACCCGCGAGCCGGCCCAGCTGAAGGAGCTGCTGCGCGAGGAGCTGCTGGCGGCCATCGGCACCGACGTGGACCGCTCCCTGGCCACCGACCGCCACGGGGACCGCCCCGCGGTCGTCCTCGTGGTGGGCGTCAACGGCACCGGCAAGACCACGACCGTCGGCAAGCTCGCCCGCGTGCTCGTCGCCGAGGACAAGGACGTGGTGCTGGGCGCCGCCGACACCTTCCGCGCCGCCGCGGCCGAGCAGCTGGCCACCTGGGGCGAGCGCGTCGGCGTGCCCACGGTGCGCTCCGAGCGCGACGGCGCCGACCCCGCCTCGGTCGCCTTCGACGCCGTCAAGGCCGGTGCGGAGGCCGGCGCCGACGTCGTCCTGGTGGACACCGCCGGGCGCCTGCAGAACAAGGCCGGGCTCATGGACGAGCTGGGCAAGGTCAAGCGGGTCGTCGAGCGCCACGGCCCCGTGGACGAGGTGCTGCTCGTGCTGGACGCCACCACCGGGCAGAACGGCCTGCGCCAGGCCGCGGTCTTCTCCGAGGTCGTGCAGGTCACCGGCATCGTGCTCACCAAGCTGGACGGCACCGCCAAGGGCGGCATCGTCGTCGCCGTGCAGCGCCAGCTGGGCGTGCCCGTGAAGCTGATCGGCCTGGGGGAGGGCCCGGACGACCTGGCGCCCTTCGAGGCCGAGGCGTTCGTGGACGCGCTGCTGTCCTGACCCGCCCCGCCGCCACCGGCCCCGTCGCACCCCGTGCGGCGGGGCCCTGCGCGTCCGGGGCGCGTAACACGAAGTTCACACGACCACCGGGCTCGTCACCGGTGTGAAACACGCGGTGGACGCGGGCGTAACAGGGCGGGTCCACGGTTGACCCGCTCGACCGACCAGCCCCGCCGCGCACTCCCGCGGCGACCCCGTCCCCCCCGCCGGCACGTGCCGGCCTCGCGGAAGGCCCCGTTGCCCATGGATACCGGTGACACCGCCTGGATCCTCACCAGCGCCTCGTTCGTGCTGCTGATGACGCCCGGTCTCGCGCTCTTCTACGGCGGCATGGTCCGCGCCAAGAGCGTCCTGAACATGATGATGATGAGCTTCGGCGCCCTCGGCCTGATCGGGGTCCTGTGGGTCCTGTACGGCTACTCGATGGCCTTCGGGAACGACGTCGGCGGCGGTCTGCTGGGCGACCCGCTGGAGTACTTCGGGCTGTCCGGCCTCATGGGCGAGGGCAACCTGTCCGGCACCCTGCCCGGCATGGCGTTCGTCGGCTTCCAGGCCGTCTTCGCCATCCTGACCGTCGCCCTCATCTCCGGCGCCATCGCCGACCGCGCTCGGTTCGGCGGCTGGATGGTCTTCGCCGGGGTGTGGGCCACGCTCGTCTACTTCCCCGTCGCCCACTGGGTCTTCGCCTTCGACGCCGACGGCTACACCGGTGGCTGGATCGCCAACGGCCTGGCCGCCATCGACTTCGCCGGCGGCACCGCGGTGCACATCAACGCCGGCGCGGCCGGCCTGGCCCTGGCCCTGGTCCTGGGCAAGCGCAGGGGCTTCGGCCGCGAGCCGATGCGCCCGCACAACCTGCCCCTGGTCATGCTCGGCGCCGGCCTGCTGTGGTTCGGCTGGTTCGGCTTCAACGCCGGTTCCGCGGTGGCCTCCGGCAACACCGCCGCGGTCGCCTGGGTCAACACCCTCGTGGCCACCTCGGCCGCCATCCTCGGCTGGCTGCTCACCGAGAGGTTCCGCGACGGGCACGCCACCTCGCTGGGTGCCGCCTCCGGCGCGGTCGCCGGCCTGGTCGCCATCACCCCGGCCTGCGCGGCCGTCAGCCCGGTCGGCGCCATCGTCATCGGTGTCGTGGCGGGCGTGCTGTGCGCCCTGGCGGTGGGCCTGAAGTACAAGCTCGGCTACGACGACTCCCTCGACGTCGTCGGCGTCCACCTCGTCGGCGGCCTGTGGGGCACCATCGCCATCGGCTTCCTGGCCACCGACACCGCCCCCAACGGCGTGAACGGCCTGTTCTTCGGCGGCGGCGTGGACCAGCTCTGGCGCCAGGTCGTCGGTGCCGTCGCCGTCCTGGTGTTCTCCTTCGTGCTGACCTGGATCATCGGCACCGTCATCCAGAAGACGATGGGCTTCCGCCTCGACGAGGAGGACGAGGTGACCGGCATCGACCAGGTCGAGCACGCCGAGTCCGGCTACGACTGGGGCACCCTGGGGGGCGGCAGCCTGCACGGCGGCGGCGCCCCGCGGCCCGACGCCCGTCACACCACCGGTTCGTCCTCGGAGGTCTCCGCGTGAAACTGCTCACCGCCATCATCAAGCCGCACAAGCTCGACGACGTGAAGTCCGCCCTGGAGTCCTACGGGGTGCAGGGCCTGACGATCTCGGAGGCCTCCGGCTACGGCCGGCAGCGCGGCCACACCGAGGTCTACCGCGGCGCGGAGTACACCGTGGACATGGTCCCCAAGGTGCGCGTGGAGGTCCTCGTCGACGACGTCGACATCCACGACGTCGTCGAGGTCGTCGTCAAGAGCGCCCAGACCGGCCGCATCGGCGACGGCAAGGTGTGGACCCAGCACGTGGAGGACGTGGTGCGGGTGCGCACCGGCGAGCACGGGCCGGACGCGCTGTGAGGACCCCTCCCGGCACGACCGGGTCCGCGCGGCTGCGGGGGCGGCGCTGAGCGTCGACCTGCGCACCGAGCGGCTCGCGCTGGCGGTGCGGGCCGGGCGACCCGGCCCGCACCGCCGCGCCGAGCTGGTGCAGCTCGTGGAGTCCCACCTGCGCGACGTGTGGGACCGGGCCGTCGCCCCGCTGCCGCAGCTGCTCGCCGACCCCGACGGCCCGGCCGGCGCCACCACCGGTGTCGCGCTGGCGTGCGTGGGGTCCCTGGCCCGAGGGGACTGCGGCCCGGCCAGCGACGTCGACCTGGTGCTGCTGCACGACGGGCGCCGCCTGGGCGCCGACGACGTCGCGGCCCTGGCCGACCGGCTCTGGTACCCCCTGTGGGACGCCGGGCTGCGCCTGGACCACTCGGTGCGCACGGCGCGCGAGTGCCGCGAGGTCGCCGGCGCGGACCTGGCCGCCGCGGTCGGGCTGCTGGACCTGCGGGCGGTCGCCGGCGACGGCGGCCTGGTGGCCCGCACCCGCGGGCACCTGCTGGACGACTGGCGGGCCGGGGCCCGGCGGCGCCTGCCGCAGGTGCTGGAGTCGCTGGCCGAGCGCGCCGCCCGGTGCGGGGAGCTGGCGCACCTGCTGGAGCCGGACCTCAAGGAGGCCCGGGGCGGCCTGCGCGACGTGGTCGCGCTGCGCGCGCTGGTCGCCACCTGGCTCACCGACCGCCCGCACGGCGCCGTCGACGCCGCGCACGAGGTGCTGCTGGACGTGCGCGACGGGCTGCACGCCTGCTCCGGGCGCCCCGGCGAGCGCCTCGTGCTGGCCGAGCAGGACGCCGTGTCGGTCGTCTGCGGCTACGCCGACGCCGACCTGATGCTGGCCGCGCTGGCGCAGGCCGCGCGCACCGTCTCCGCCGCCGTGGACACCACCGCCCGTCGCGCCCGCCAGTCGGCGCCCTCGCGCCGCTTCCGCGCCGCCGGGCGCCGCCCCCGGCTGCGCTCGCTGGGCCACGGCCTGGTCGAGCACGACGGCGAGGTCGTCCTGGGTGCCGGGGCGGTGCCGGCGCAGGACCCGGTGCTGCCGCTGCGCGCGGCCGCGACGGCCGTGCGCGCGGGCCTGCCGCTGTCGCCGGTCACCCTGGAGCACCTCGTCTCCGCCTGCCCGCCGCTGCCCGCGCCGTGGCCGCCGGCCGCCCGCGAGGCGCTGCTGGAGCTGCTGGCCGCCGGGCCGGCGCAGGTGCCGGTGTGGGAGCAGCTGGACCAGGTGGGCCTGGTGGAGAGCTGGGTGCCCGAGTGGACGGCCGTGCGCAACCGCCCCCAGCGCAACGCGGTGCACCGCTGGACGGTGGACCGCCACCTCATCGAGACCGCGGTGGCCGCGCGCGCCTTCGTGCGCGACGTGCCGCGCCCGGACCTGCTGCTGCTGGCCTCGCTGCTGCACGACATCGGCAAGGTGGCCGGGGCGCAGGACCACGCGCGCACCGGCGCGCCGCTGGCCCGCCGGGTGTGCGAGCGCGCCGGCCTGGAGCCCGGCGACGTGGCGGTGGTGGAGCGCCTCGTCGCGGAGCACCTGACGCTGGTGGACCTGGCCACCCGCCGCGACCCCGACGACCCGCGCACGGTCGAGGCGCTCGTGGCGGCCGTGGACGGGCGCTCGGACGTGCTGGACCTGCTGCGGGCGCTGACCGAGGCCGACGCCCGCGCGGCCGGGCCGGCGGCCTGGTCGCCGTGGCGGGCGCGGCTGGTCGACGACCTGGTGGCCCGGGCGCGCGCCAGCCTGGCGGGGGAGCCGGTGCCCGCCGTGGCCGGCTTCGACCCCGAGGAGCAGTCGCTGGCCGCGGACGTGGCCGCCGGGGGCCCCACCCGCGTGGACGTGCGCGAGGTCGACGGCTTCCTCGTCGTGCGGGTCGTGGCGCGCGACCGCACGGGGCTGTTCGCGGACCTGGCGGGCCTGCTGGCCGGGCACCGCCTGCTGGTGCGCTCGGCGCTGGTGCGCACCCTGGACGGGGTGGCCGTGGACTCCTGGTGGGTGGAGTCGCCCTCCGGCGACGCCCCGGTGGCGGAGCTGCTGCGGCAGGGCCTGGAGCGCATCGCGGCCGGCGACGTCGCCCTGCTGGACCGGCTGGCGGCCCGCGACGCGCGCACCCCCCGGCCCACCGGCGGGGTGCGCTCGCTGGTGGCGCACCCGCGGGTGGTGATCCTGCCCGGCGCGTCCGAGCGGGCCACCGTCCTGGAGGTGCGCGCCGCCGACCGCCCCGGGCTGCTGCACGCGCTGGGGCGGGCGCTGGCCACGGAGGGGATCGACATCCGCTCCGCGCACGTGGCCACGTACGCCGCCCAGGCGGTGGACACCCTCTACCTCGCCGAGGCGGACGGGCGGCTGCTGACGCCGCCGCGGGTGGCGATGGCGGTGCGCGCGCTGTCGGACGCCGCGGAGGTGCCGGGCTGACGGGCGGGGCGGCGGGCTGGCGGGCGGGGCCGCGGCGCGCCTCCCGTAGGCTGAGCAGGTGTTCGCCACGCTCTCCGACCGCCTCACCGCGACGTTCAAGTCCCTGCGCGGCAAGGGGCGGCTGTCCGCCGAGGACGTCGACGCGACGGTCCGCGAGATCCGCCGGGCCCTGCTCGACGCCGACGTCGCGCTGCCCGTGGTGCGCGAGTTCACCGCGCAGGTGCGCGAGCGGGCCACCGGCCTGGAGGTCTCGCAGGCCCTGAACCCCGCCCAGCAGGTCGTCAAGATCGTCAACGAGGAGCTCGTGGCGATCCTCGGCGGCGAGACCCGCCGGCTGCGCTTCGCGAAGAACCCCCCGACGGTGATCATGCTGGCCGGCCTGCAGGGCGCCGGCAAGACCACCCTGGCGGGCAAGCTGGGCCGCTACCTCAAGCACAACGGGCACCGCCCGCTGCTGGTGGCCTGCGACCTGCAGCGCCCCAACGCCGTGAACCAGCTGCAGATCACCGGTGAGCGCGCCGGGGTGGACGTCTTCGCCCCCGAGCCCGGCAACGGGGTCGGCGACCCCGTCGCGGTGGCCCGCGCCGGCGTCGAGCACGCCCGCCACCACCACCACGACGTCGTGGTCGTGGACACCGCGGGCCGCACCGGCGTGGACGCCGAGATGATGCAGCAGGCGATCGACATCCGCGCCGCCGTCACCCCCGACGAGGTCCTCTTCGTCCTGGACGCCATGATCGGCCAGGACGCCGTGGCCACCGCCGAGGCGTTCCGCGACGGCGTCGGCTTCGACGGCGTGGTCCTCACCAAGCTCGACGGCGACGCCCGCGGCGGGGCCGCCCTGTCGGTGCGCCAGGTCACCGGTCAGCCGGTCGTGTTCGCCTCCACCGGCGAGAAGCTCGACGACTTCGAGCTGTTCCACCCGGACCGGATGGCCTCGCGCATCCTGGACATGGGTGACGTCCTCACGCTCATCGAGCAGGCCGAGAAGGCGTTCGACGCCGAGCAGGCGCAGTCCATGGCGGCCAAGTTCGCCGCCGACGAGGACTTCACCCTCGACGACTTCCTCCAGCAGCTCAACGCCGTGCGCAACATGGGCTCGATCAAGAAGATGCTGGGGATGCTGCCGGGCATGGCCCAGCTGCGCGACCAGCTCGACGCCTTCGACGAGCGCGAGTTCGACCGCATCGAGGCGATGGTGCGCTCGATGACCCCCCTGGAGCGCCGCCAGCCGCGCATCATCAACGGCTCGCGCCGCGCCCGCATCGCCGCCGGCTGCGGAGCCAGCACCTCGGCCGTCAACGACATGCTCGAGCGCTTCGGGCAGGCGCAGAAGATGATGCGGCAGATGCGCAAGGGCCTCGGCGGCGGTGGGCTGCCCGGCATCCCGGGCATGCCCGGCGTGGCGGGCGGGGCCTCCAAGAAGCAGAAGGCGCGCGCCGCGGCCGCCAAGGGCCGCAAGGGCAAGTCCGGCAACCCGGCCAAGCGCGCCGAGCAGGAGCGGGCTGCGGCCTCGCGGGCGATCACGAGCGAGCCCGACGGCGGCTCGGCGTTCGGGGCCCCGCAGCCGCCGGCGGAGTTCGACCCCTCGCAGCTGAACCTGCCCAAGGGCTTCGACAAGTTCCTCGGCGGCCGCTGAGCCGCGCCGGGCGGGCGGGGACGTGGCCGGCACCGAGGCGCTGCACCTGAGCGGGCCGGTCCTGACCGGCCCGGACGAGGTGCGCGGCGAGGCGTGGGTGGTCGGCGGCCGGCTGACCTTCACCCGCCCCGCCGGCGCGAGCACCACCGAGCTGGCGGGCTGGGTCCTGCCGGGCCTGGTGGACGCGCACTGCCACGTCGGGGTGGGCCCCACCGGGTGGGTGGACGACGCCACCAGCGAGGCGCAGGCGCTCGCCGACCGCGACGCCGGTGCGCTGCTGCTGCGCGACGCGGGCTCGGCCTCGCAGACCCGCTGGATCGACGAGCGCGAGGACCTGCCGCGCATCGTGCGCGCCGGCCGGCACATCGCGCGCACGAAGCGCTACCTGCGCGGGCTGGCCCACGAGATCGAGCCAGAGGACCTCGTCGAGCACGTCCGCGCCGAGGCCCGCCGCGGCGACGGCTGGGTCAAGCTCGTCGGCGACTGGATCGACCGCTCCCGCGGCGACCTCGCTCCCTGCTGGCCGGCCGACGTGCTGCGCGCCGGTGTCGAGGCCGCCCACGCGCTCGGTGCCCGCGTCACGGTGCACCAGTTCGGCGAGGAGGGCGTCGAGGACCTCCTCGCCGCCGGCGTGGACGGCATCGAGCACGGCACCGGCCTGAGCGCCGCCACCGTCGAGGCCGTGGCCGCCCGCGGCGTCGCGGTGGTGCCCACCCTGGTCAACATCGCCACCTTCCCCGGCATCGCCGAGCGCGGGCAGGCGAAGTTCCCCGCGTACGCGGCGCACATGAGGGCGCTGCACGCGCGCCGGTACGCCACCGTCGCCGCGCTGCACGAGGCGGGGGCGCCGGTCTTCGCCGGCACCGACGCCGGCAGCGTCCTGCCGCACGGCCTGGTCGTGGACGAGCTGCACGAGCTGGTGGCCGCAGGGCTGCCGCGCACGGCGGCCCTGGACGCGGCGGCCTGGTCGGCGCGGCGCTGGCTGGGGCACCCGGCGCTGGCCGAGGGCGCCGCCGCGGACCTGCTGGTCCTGGAGGGCGACCCGCGCGCCGACCTCGGCGTGCTGCGCCGGCCGCGCGCGGTGGTGCTGCGCGGGCGCGCGGTGGCGGGCTCGGCGCTGCGCTGACGGCGGTGCCGACGGCGGGTCGAGCGTCGCGGCGCACCTCTGGCACAATGGCGGGTGCACCCGAACGCCCAGGGACCCTCTCGCCCGCAGCGTTCGCGTCCCCGAGCCCCGCCCGCCGGCGTCCCCACACCGGGTGGTGGCGGCTCACCCTGATGAGAACCGGAGACTTCCCCACGTGGCTGTCAAGATCCGCCTGAAGCGCATCGGCAAGATGCGCTCGCCGTTCTACCGCGTCGTCGTCGCGGACTCGCGCTCCAAGCGCGACGGCCGCGCCATCGAGGAGATCGGCGTCTACAACCCGATGACGCACCCCTCGACCATCGAGATCAAGTCCGACCGGGCGCAGTACTGGCTCGGGGTCGGCGCGCAGCCCTCCGAGCAGGTCGCCGCGCTGCTCAAGGTCACCGGCGACTGGCAGAAGTTCAAGGGCACCAAGGGTGCCGAAGGCCGCTACCAGCAGCCCTCCACCACGACCAAGCAGGCCACTGCCGCGTCCCCGGCCCCGGCCGCCGCGGAGGCCCCGGCCTCGGAGTCCTGACCCGGTGCTCGCGGACGCCCTCGAGCACCTCGTGCGCGGCATCGTCGGGCACCCGGACGACGTGCGCGTGACGTCCAAGACGTCGCGCCGCGGCCCCCTGCTCGAGGTCCGCGTGCACCCGGAGGACCTGGGCCGGGTCATCGGCCGTTCCGGCCGCACGGCCAAGGCGCTGCGCACCGTCGTCGGCGCCCTGGCCCCCGGGCGCCAGGTCCGCGTCGACCTCGTCGAGGTCGACCGCCGCTGAACCCGCACCACCCGTGAGCGCCGGGGTCGCCGACCGCGACCCCGGCGCTCGCTGCGTCCCGCCCCCGCTGCACGCCCCCCAGCACCGCCCAGGAGAGACCGCCGTGGAGTACGTCGTCGCCCGCATCGGCCGCCCGCACGGCGTGCGCGGCGAGGTGACCCTCGAGCTGCGCACCGACGCGCCCGACGAGCGCTTCGCCCCTGGCACGCTCCTGCGCACCGACCCGCCCGCCCGCGGCCCGCTCACCGTGGCCTCCGCCCGCTGGCACACCGGCACGCTGCTCGTCACCTTCACCGGGGTGGACGACCGCAGCGCCGTGGAGGCGCTGCGCGACACCCTCCTGCTGACCGACGTCGACGAGGACGCCGGCGCGGAGGAGGACGCCTGGTACCCGCACCAGCTGCGGGGCCTGGCCGCGGTGGGCGTCGACGGCACCGCCCTGGGCACGGTCGCCGACCTGCTCACCGGCACCGCCCAGGACCTGCTGGTCGTCACCGGGAACGACGGGCGCGAGGTCCTGGTGCCCTTCGTGGAGCGCCTGGTGCCGACGGTCGACGTGGCCGGCGGGCGGGTCGTCCTGGACCCGCCCGGCGGGCTGTTCGCCGAGCTGCCCGGCGACGAGGACGGGGCCTGAGGGTGCGCGTCGATGTCGTCTCCATCTTCGGCGAGTACCTCGCACCGCTGTCGCTGTCCCTGATCGGCAAGGCGCGCGCCCAGGGCCTGCTCGACGTGCGCGTGCACGACCTGCGCGAGCACACCCACGACCGGCACCGCACGGTCGACGACACCCCCTACGGCGGCGGCGCCGGCCTGCTGATGAAGCCCGAGCCGTGGGGCGAGGCGCTGGACGCGGTCCTGGCCGACCCGCCCGGCGACGCGGGCGGGGACGGGCCGGTGCTGCTGGTGCCCAGCCCCGTCGGGGAGGTCTTCACCCAGGCGGTGGCCGTGGAGCTCGCCGCCGAGCCGTGGCTGGTGTTCGCGTGCGGGCGCTACGAGGGCATCGACGCGCGCGTCACCGAGCACTACCGCTCGCGCGGCGTGCGGGTCCGCGAGGTCTCCCTGGGCGACTACGTGCTCAACGGCGGGGAGGTCGCCGTGCTCGTCGTCGTGGAGGCGGTGGCCCGGCTGCTGCCGGGGGTCGTCGGCAACGCCGCCAGCCTGGCCGAGGAGAGCCACGCCGCCGAGCACGACGGGCTGCTGGAGCACCCCGCCTACACCAAGCCCGCCAGCTGGCGCGGGCTGGACGTGCCGGCCGTGCTGTCCAGCGGCGACCACGGCGCGGTGGCGCGCTGGCGGCGCGAGCAGGCGCTGCGCCGCACCGCCAGGCGCCGCCCCGACCTGCTGGCCCGCCTCGACCCCGTCCGCTGCAGCGCCGCGGACCGGGCCGTGCTCGCCGAGGAGGGCTACGTCCCCGGCGCGCACGGGTTCGATCCGGCCCCGGACCCTGTGGCAGACTGAATAGCTGACCACACCAACCAGCCGCGACGGCCGGTGACCCCTGCCCCCGGGCGGGGCGGTGCGCCCGCCACAGGGGGCGCACCCGGCCGGAGAGACCCGTCGCGGGACCGATGCCCGAGCCGGGGACCTGTGGCGCCGGCAGGGGAGAAGAGCGACACCATGCACGTGCTCGACACCGTCGACGCCGCCAGCCTGCGCGACGACGTCCCGGAGTTCCGCGCCGGCGACACCCTCAAGGTCCACGTCAAGGTCGTCGAGGGCAACCGCTCCCGCGTCCAGGTCTTCCAGGGCGTCGTCATCCGCCGCACCGGCGGCGGCGTGCGCGAGAGCTTCACCGTCCGCAAGGTCAGCTTCGGCGTCGGCGTGGAGCGCACCTTCCCGCTGCACACCCCGGTTCTCGAGAAGATCGAGGTCGTCACCCGCGGTGACGTCAAGCGGGCGAAGCTGTACTACCTGCGCGACCTGCGCGGCAAGGCCGCCAAGATCAAGGAGCGTCGCGACTCCACGTCGCCGCGCGGCTGAGCGGTCCTCCGCCACGACGGGCCGGGTCCCCACGGGGCCCGGCCCGTCGTCGTGCCGGGCCCTCGCGCGCCGCCCGGACCGGCACCGCCGACGGCCACTAGCATCGGGACCGCGCCGGGGTCCGCCTGCAGCGCGACCGCCGCACCCCCGCAGCCAGGAGCACCGTGACCACCACCCGCCCGACGACGGCTCCGCGCCCGCACCGGCGCTCCTCCCGGGGCGGGCGCGCCGTCGCGGTCCTGGCCGTGGCCCTGCTCGTGGCGCTGGTGCTGCGCAGCTTCGTGGTCCAGACCTTCTCCATCCCCTCGGACTCCATGAGCCCCGCCCTGGAGCCCGGCCAGCGCGTCCTGGTCTGGCGGGTGGCCGCGCAGGACGTGCGCCGCGGCGACGTCGTCGTCTTCGACGGCACCGGCACCTTCGCACCGTCCCCGGCCGAGCCGGAGGGCCTGGCCGCCCTGGGGGCGGCCGTGGGCGGACTGCTCGGCTTCCACCCCGGTGAGAGCGACTACGTCAAGCGGGTCGTGGGCCTGCCCGGCGAGCGCGTCACCTGCTGCGACGAGCAGGGGCGCCTGCTCGTCGACGGCGAGCCCCTGGACGAGCCCTACCTGCACCCCGGTGACAGCGCCAGCGACGTCGAGTTCGACATCGAGGTCCCCGAGGGCAGGGTCTGGGTGATGGGGGACCACCGCAGCCGTTCCGTGGACTCCCGCTCCCACCTCGCCGCGCCCGGCGGCGGCACCATCGCCCTGGAGGACCTCGTGGGCCGCGTCGTGGCCGTCAGCTGGCCGCCCTCGCAGATCGGCACCGTGGCCCGGGGGGTGGGCGCGTGAGCGCGGACGACGCGGTCGGCCAGCAGCCCGCGGGGGAGGGCGGCGCGGCCCGCCCGGCCCGTCCGCGCGGCGGTGGCGTGCTGGCCGCCGTGCGCGAGACCGTCCTCGTCGTCGCGGTGGCGCTGGTCGTCTCCCTGGTCGTCAAGACGTTCCTGCTGCAGGCCTTCTACATCCCCTCGCAGTCGATGGAGCGCACCCTCGACATCGGCGACCGCGTGGTGGTCAGCAAGCTCACGCCGGGCCCGTTCGCGCTGCACCGCGGTGACGTCGTCGTCTTCGCCGACCCCGGCGGCTGGCTGACCGACACCCCCGAGCCCGAGCGCGGGCCCCTGGGAGCCGTCGTCGCCGACGTCCTGACCTTCGTGGGGCTGCTGCCGGAGGACTCCGACGAGCACCTCATCAAGCGGGTGGTGGGGCTGCCCGGCGACCACGTGGTCTGCTGCGACGAGCAGGGCCGCGTCACCGTCAACGACGTGCCGGTCGACGAGACCGCGTACCTCTTCCCCGGGGCCGAGCCCAGCCAGGTGACCTTCGACGTCACCGTCCCCGAGGACCGGTTGTGGGTCATGGGCGACAACCGCGCCGAGTCGGCCGACTCCCGCTACAACGGCGACAAGCAGTACGGCGGCTTCGTGCCGCTGGAGGACGTGGTGGGCCGCGCCTACGCCGTCGTGTGGCCGTTGTCGCACCTGGACTGGCTGGGCACGCCCGAGGCCTTCGCGCAGGTCCCCGGCCGCACGGGGGTCGGGTGAGCCCCGCCCCCGCTCCCACCCTGCGCCTGGAGCGCTCCCTGCTGCGCGCCGGGCACCACCTGGTGGCGGGCGTCGACGAGGTGGGTCGTGGAGCCCTCGCCGGCCCGGTGAGCGTGGGCGTGCTGGTCGTCGGCCCCGGCACCGCCGGCGCCCCGGCGGGCCTGCGCGACTCCAAGCTGCTCACCCCCGCCGCTCGCGAGGCGCTCGTGCCGGCCCTGCGGGGCTGGGCCGTGGCGTGGGCCGTGGGGCACGCCGAGCCGGCCGAGGTCGACGCCCTGGGCACCACCGCGGCCCTGCGCCTGGCGGGGCGCCGCGCGCTCGCGCTGTTGCCCGAACCGCCCTCGGTGGTCGTCCTCGACGGCAGCCACGACTGGCTCAGCGACCCGCCGGCCGGCGCCCTGCCGGGTCTGGGGGAGGACGAGCCGCCCTGCGCCGCCCCACCGGTGACCACCCGCGTCAAGGCCGACACCACTTGCGCCGCCGTGGCGGGGGCGAGCGTGCTGGCCAAGACCGAGCGCGACGCGATCATGGTGCGGCGGCACGCCGAGCACCCGCACTACGACTGGGCGGCCAACAAGGGCTACGGCGCCCCCGGGCACCTGGCGGCCATCGCCGCGCACGGCCGCTGCCCGCAGCACCGGCTCAGCTGGCGCCTGCCCGCCGCCGCCCTGCCGGCCCCGCGCGCCGCCGTCGACACGCGGGTGCCGCTGCCGCCCCCGGCCGGCCGCGACGGCGGGGCGCGGGGGGCATGATGGTCCCGTGAGCGCCGAGGACCTCGAGAACTACGAGACCGAGATGGAGCTGCAGCTCTACCGCGAGTACCGGGACGTCGTGTCGCTCTTCTCCTACGTGGTCGAGACGGAGCGGCGCTTCTACCTGGCCAACTCCGTGGACCTGCAGGTGCGCACCGGTGACGGGGAGACGTACTTCGAACTCACCCTGCACGACGCCTGGGTGTGGGACGTCTACCGCCCGGCGCGCTTCGTGCGCGACGTGCGCGTGGTCACGTTCAAGGACGTCAACGTCGAGGAGCTGCAGAAGCGCGACATCGAGGTCCCCGACACCCCGCAACTGCGCGACCGCTGACGCGCCGAGCTCTGCACAGGCCGCGCGCCGACGGGCGCCGGGCCGCAGGCTGTGGACGGCGCCGGCGCCCGCACCGCCGCGGGTGAGGGTGCGCACCGGAGGTGGTGCGCGTGCGCGCGAAGGACGGGGTCGGGCGGTACGGCGAGAGGCTGGCCGCCCGCAGGCTCACCGAGGCCGGGATGACGGTCTTGGAGACCAACTGGCGCTGCCCGGCCGGAGAGATCGACATCGTCGCCCGCGACGGCGACTGCCTGGTCGTGTGCGAGGTCAAGACCCGCCGCAGCACCCGCGCGGGCAGCGCGGTCGAGGCGGTGACACCGGCGAAGGTCGCCCGGTTGCGGCGGCTGGTGGGCCAGTGGCTCAGCGCCCACCCCGGGCTGCGCCCGGCCGGCGTCCGCCTCGACGTGGTGGCGGTGACGCTGCCCGCGCGGGGAGCCCCGCTCGTGCAGCACCTGCGGGGGGTGTCCTGATGGCGCTGGCCCGTTCCCTCGCCGTCGGCCTGGTCGGCCTGCAGGGGCACCTGGTGGAGGTGGAGGCCGACATCTCCGGCGGGCTGCCGGCGTTCGTGCTGGTCGGGCTGCCCGACGCCTCCCTGCACGAGGCGAAGGACCGGGTGCGGGCGGCGACCGCCAACTCCGGCTTCGCCCTGCCGCAGCAGCGGATCACGGTGAACCTGTCCCCGGCCACGCTGCCGAAGTCCGGCTCCTCGTTCGACCTCGCCGTGGCCGTGGCCGCGCTCACCGCCGCCGGCGTGCTGCCCCCCGAGGCGTCGGCCGGTGCAGTGCACCTCGGCGAGCTCGGCCTGGACGGCAGCGTGCGCGCCGTGGACGGCGTCCTGCCGGCGGTGCTGGCCGCCGCCCGCGCGGGGGTCCGCACCGTCGTGGTGCCCGCCGCCACCGCCGAGGAGGCGGCGCTCGTGCCGGGGGTGCGGGTGCGCGGGGTCCGCTGGCTGGCCGAGCTCGTCGCCGACTACCGCGGCGAGCCCCTCGACGAGCTGCCGGACCCGCCCGCCGCGCCGGCGCCCGCCGCGCTCACCCCGCGGCCCGTGCCGGACCTGGCCGACGTCGTCGGGCAGGCCGAGGCCCGCTTCGCCCTGGAGGTCGCCGCCGCCGGCGCCCACCACCTGCTGATGAGCGGGCCGCCCGGGGCCGGCAAGACGATGCTGGCGGCCCGCCTGCCCGGCCTGCTGCCCGACCTGGACGAGGAGGCGGCGCTGGAGGTGACGGCGGTGCACTCGATCGCCGGGGCCCTGCGCGCCCGCCCCGGCGCCCCCGCGCTGATCACCCGTCCCCCCTACGAGGACCCCCACCACACCGCCTCCGTGGCCTCCGTCGTCGGCGGCGGCACCGGGGTGCCACGGCCCGGCGCCGTCTCCCGCGCCCATCGCGGCGTCCTCTTCCTCGACGAGGCCCCGGAGTTCGAGAGCCGCGTCCTGGAGGCGCTGCGCCAGCCGCTGGAGCACGGCGAACTGGTCCTGCACCGCGCGCGCGGTGCTGCCCGCTACCCCGCGCGCTTCCAGCTGGTCCTGGCCGCCAACCCCTGCCCGTGCGGGCGCGCCGTCGGCAGGGCCCTCGACTGCACCTGCACCCCCCAGGCGCGGCGGCGCTACGCCGCCAAGCTGTCCGGGCCGCTGCTGGACCGCGTCGACGTGCGGGTGGACGTGCGAGCGGTCACCCGCGCCGAGGTGGCCGAGCCGGGCGCGGGGGAGAGCACCGCCGCCGTCGCCGCCCGCGTGCGCACCGCCCGTGCGCTCGCCGAGCAGCGCCTGCGCCCGCACTCCGCCCGGTGCAACGGCGAGCTGCGCGGCCCGCTCCTGCGCGGCCCGCTGCGCCTGCCGCCCGCGGCGACCGCCGACCTGGACCGGGCCCTGGAGCGGGGGGCGCTGACCCTGCGCGGGGTGGACCGCGTGCTGCGGGTGGCGTGGACGGTGGCCGACCTGCGCGGTGCGCCCGCCCCCGACCGCGACGACGTCGGTCGCGCGCTGGCCCTGCGCGGTGTGGGCGGCCCCCTGGCCGGAGCGGGCGCGTGAGCGCCCCCGGCACCCCGTCCGGTGCCGCACCCGTGCGTTCCCCGCTCGTCCGCCGCGTGCCGCCCGCACTGCGCTCCGCGCTGGAGGACGAGCGGCTCGCCCGTGCGGCCTGGAGCCGGCTGGCCGAGCCGGGCGACGCGGCGGCCGCCGCCCTGGTGGCCGAGGTCGGCGCCGCGCTGGCCCTGGAGGCGGTCGTCACCGGCCGGGGCCCGCGGCGCTGGCAGAGCCGGCTGGAGGACGCCGACCCCGCCGCGGACCTGGCCCACGCCCGGGCCGTCGGCGGCCGGCTGGTGGTCCCCGGTGACGACGAGTGGCCCACCGGCGTGGACGACCTGGCCCGCCACGGCGGGCCCGACCGCCCCCTGGGGGCGCCGATCGCCCTGTGGGTGCGCGGGCCCGCCCACCTGGCCGAGGCCGTGGGCCGGGCCGCCGCGGTCGTGGGGTCGCGCGCCTGTACCCCGTACGGCGAGCACGTCACCTCCGAGATCGCGGCGGGCCTGGCCGACCGCGGCTTCGGCGTCGTCAGCGGCGGCGCCTTCGGCATCGACGCGGCCGCGCACCGCGCCGCCCTGGCCGTCGGCGGCACGAGCGTGGCCGTGCTCGCCGGTGGGGTCGACCGCGTCTACCCGGCCGGGAACGCCGCCCTGCTCGGGCGCCTGGCGAGGCGGGGCGCTCTGGTCAGCGAGGTGCCCTGCGGGTCCTCGCCCACCCGCTGGCGCTTCCTGGAGCGCAACCGCCTGATCGCCGCCGCCACCGCCGGCACGGTCGTCGTGGAGGCCGCCTGGCGCTCCGGCGCCCTGTCGACCGCTGAGCGGGCCGAGCGGCTGCTGCGCCCCGTCGGGGCGGTGCCCGGACCGGTGACCTCCGCGGCGTCGGCGGGTTGCCACCGGCTGCTGCGCGAGCGCGGCGCCGTGTGCGTCACCACGGCCGAGGAGGCCGTCGAACTGCTCGCCCCGGTGGGCACGGCCCCGGTGCCCGCGCAGCCCGCCGTGGCGGCCCGCCCCTTCGACGGGCTGGATCCCGAGGAGCTCCGCGTCGCCGAGTCGCTGCCGCGGCGCGGCGCGGCGGGCACCGAGCGCCTCGCGAAGGCGGCGGGGCTCGAGGTCGCCACCGTGCACGCGGTGCTGGGGCGCCTGGAACTGGCTGGCACCGCGGTGCGCGAGGGGACCGGGTGGCGGCTGGGCACCCCGCCGTCGGGCCGCTGAGGGCCCCGGCTCGCGCCCGGGGCCGGGTGCCGGTACGAAGGCGGGGAGGGAGGACCGGTGGGGCCTGCGGGTCCCGTCGCCTACCGTCGATCCTCGTGCCCGCTGCGAGAGGCGTTGCGGCGCAACCGGTGCAGGTCACCGGAACCAGAGAGGGGCAGGACGTGGAGAAGCTGGGCGAGAAGCTGCTGAACTGGGCGTCGATCCTGGACGAGCAGACCCGCCGGCAGGCGCTGGCCACCTCGACGCTGCCGTTCATCCACCCGCACGTCGCGCTCATGCCCGACGCCCACCTCGGCAAGGGGGCGACGGTCGGCTCGGTGATCCCCACCGACGGGGCGATCGTCCCCGCGGCCGTGGGCGTCGACATCGGCTGCGGCATGATCGCGGTGCGCACGCAGTTCACCGCCACCGACCTGCTGCGGCGGGACCTGTCGGTGCTGCGGGTGTCCATCGAGCGCAGCGTGCCGCTGTCGGCCGGCGCGGCCAACCGCGTCGTCAGCGAGACGGCCGCGCCCCGCGTGGCGGAGCTGGAGCGCCTGGAGCCCGAGCGCGCGGCGTTCCGCGAGTCCCTCGTGCCCCGCTGGCGCCTGGCGCTGGGCTCCCTGGGGTCGGGCAACCACTTCATCGAGGTGTCCCTGGACGAGGACGGCGCGGTGTGGGCGTTCCTGCACTCCGGCTCGCGCGGTCCGGGCAACAAGCTGGCGGTGCACCACATCGGCGTCGCGCGCGAGCGCGCCCGTCGCGAGGGGCTGGACCTGCCCGACCTCGACCTCGCCCCCCTCGTGGAGGGCACGGAGGAGTTCGACGCCTACCTCGCGGACCTGTACTGGGCGCAGCACTTCGCCCTGCTCAACCGCGAGGAGATGATGGACCGGGTCACCGCCCGGCTCGAGGAGTTCCTCGGCGAGCCCGTGCGCGAGCAGGAGCGGATCAACTGCCACCACAACTACACCGCCCGCGAGGAGCACTACGGGCGCACGGTGTGGCTCTCGCGCAAGGGCGCCATCGACGCCTCGGCGGGCCGGCCCGGGCTGATCCCCGGGTCGATGGGCACGGCCAGCTACGTGGTCGTGGGCCGGGGGAACCGCGAGTCGCTGAACTCCTCGCCGCACGGGGCCGGGCGCGAGTTCAGCCGCACCGCGGCGCGCAAGCGCTTCACCCGCGAGCAGTTGCGGCAGGCCATGCGCGGCATCGAGTACCGCGACACCGACGCGTTCCTCGACGAGATCCCCGCCGCCTACAAGGACATCGACCGGGTGATGGCCGACGCCGCGGACCTCGTGGAGGTCCGCCACGTGCTGCGCCAGGTCGTCAACGTCAAGGGCGACTGAACGTCGAGGGCGGCTGAACGCCCGCCCGGGGCGGTGCGGCGCCCGCACCGCCCCGGGCGGTCCTCAGGCCACGGCCTGCTTGTAGCGCTCGACGACCTCGGACTTGATGCGGCCCCGGTCGCTGACCTCGATGCCGTTCTCCTTGGCCCAGGCCCGCACCGCCGCGCCGTCCACCGCGTCGCTCGCCTCGCCCGAGCGGGGAGAGGAGACCGGCGCGGCGGGGGCGCTGCGCCGGCCGCCGACGCGCCGGCCGTGCTCGACGTACAGGCTCAGCGCCCGCCGCAGCCGCTGCGCGTTCTCGGCGTTCAGGTCGATCTCGTAGTGGGTGCCCTCCAGCCCGAAGCGGACGGTCTCGCTCGCCTCGCCGCCGTCCACGTCGTCGGTCAGGACCACCGTCGTCCGCTGCGCCACTGCCTCGCTCCTCCTGGTGCCGTCCGCTCCGGCGCGCGGCAGCGCGCCGGGCCGTCCCGGTGCGCTGCTGCGCGACACCGGTCCGGACGCCGACAATCCTGGCACGCGGCCCTCCGCCCGTCCCCGCGCGACGGCGGTGGCGCGCCGCGCTTGCCCCGCGGCGCCGGGCGGGGGACGGTGCGGCGGTGAGCGACGTGCGCGGGCAGCGGCTGCAGGACCTGCTGGACGACTTCGCGACCCACCTGCGCGCTGAGCGCAACCGCTCGGCGCACACGGTGCGCGCCTACTGCTCGGACGTGCGGGACCTGCTGACCACCACCGTGCCCGCCGACGCCGACGGGTGCCTGGACCTGGACCTGCTGTCGCTGGCGGACCTGCGCGCCTGGCTGGCCGGCGCGGCCGGCGACCACGCCCGCTCGACCCTGGCCCGGCGGGCCGCCGCGGCGCGCACCTTCACCGCTTGGGCCGCGCGCACCGGGCGGGCCGGTGCGGACCCGGGCCTGCGGCTGCAGGCGCCGCGCCGGTCCGCGCCGCTGCCGCACGTGCTGAGCGCCGGGCAGGTGGAGGAGCTGCTGCGCGCCGCGCAGGACGGTGCCCTCGCCCCGTCGCCGGCGGCGGGTGGCGACGGGCCGGACCCGCTGGCGCTGCGCGACGCCGCTGCCGTGGAGCTGCTGTACGCCACCGGCTGCCGCGTGGCGGAGGTCGTGGGGCTGGACCTCGACGACGTCGACGCCGGGCAGCGCACCGTGCGGGTCCTGGGCAAGGGCTCGCGCGAGCGCGTCGTGCCCTACGGGCTGCCCGCCCACGACGCGCTGGAGCGCTGGCTCGCGCACGGCCGCCCCCGCCTGGTGGGGGAGCGCTCGGGGCGGGCCCTGCTGCTGGGCCGGCGCGGCGCCCGCGCCGACCAGCGGCAGCTGCGCGAGGCCGTGGCCCGGCTGTCCTCCCTCGCCCCCGGGGTGCCCGCCACGTCCCCGCACGGGCTGCGGCACGCGGCCGCCACGCACATGCTGGACGGAGGGGCCGACCTTCGTAGCGTTCAGGAGTTGCTCGGTCACGCTACGCTGACAACGACGCAGATCTACACGCACGTCTCCGTGGAGCGCTTGCGGAGATCGCACCGTCAGGCCCACCCGCGGGCCTGACGCACCGGGGGGAGGACACGGTGGACGCACCATCGGGGCGCGAGAGCGCCACGGCCGCGCGATCGGGCAGCGCCGGCGGCGTGCAGGTCGTCACCGACGGGGACGGTGGGGTCGACCCCCAGCAGGCTCCCGAGGAGGTCCGTCCGGCGGGGCAGCCCCAGGCCAACGCCCGCTTCGGCGGCCGCAGGGGCAAGGGCCCGGCCACTCCCGAGCAGGAGGAGGCCGAGGCGCGGCTGCGCGCCATGTGGGTGGAGTTCAAGGCCAGCGGCGACGGGCTCGTGCGCGAGAAGCTGATCATGCACTACTCGCCCCTGGTCAAGTACGTCGCGGGCCGGGTGGGCGTCGGGCTGCCGCCCAACATCGAGCAGGCGGACCTGGTCTCCTACGGGATCTTCGGGCTCATCGACGCCATCGAGAAGTTCGACATCGAGCGCGCCATCAAGTTCGAGACCTACGCGATCTCCCGCATCCGCGGCGCGATCATCGACGAGCTGCGCGCCATCGACTGGATCCCGCGCTCGGTGCGCAGCAAGGCCCGCGAGGTGGAGCGCACCTACGCCACCCTGGAGGGGGAGCTGCACCGCACCCCCACGGAGGCCGAGGTCGCCGTGCGGATGGGCATCCCGCTGTCCGACCTGCACCACATCTTCAGCCAGGTGTCCTACGTCAACGTGGTCGCCCTCGACGAGCTGCTGAGCGTGTCGGGGGAGAAGGGGGACAAGCTCTCCCTCGTCGACACCCTGCAGGACACCCGGGCCGAGGACCCCGTCGCGGCCTTCGAGGGCGAGGAGACGAAGTTCCTGCTGGCGCGCGCCGTCAACCAGCTGCCCGAGCGGGAGAAGATCGTCGTCACCCTCTACTACTACGAGGGCCTCACCCTCGCCGAGATCGGCCGGGTGCTCGGGGTGACCGAGTCGCGCATCTGCCAGATGCACACCAAGGCCGTGCTGCAGCTGCGCGGCAAGCTCAGCGACACCGACTGAGCCGGCGGCCGGTTCACCCGACCCGCCCCGGTTCACCCGGCCCGCCCCAGCGGCAGCAGCACCGGTGGGCCCGCCGGCGCCAGGAGCGCCAGGGGGTCCAGGTAGTCCTCCCCGCGCCGCAGGCCCAGGTGCAGGCAGGGCGCGTCCGGGCAGTGGGCCCCCGCGCCCAGGGCGGCGAACGCCTCGCCGGCGTCCAGGCGGGTGCCGACCGGCACGCCGGCCAGGACGGGTTCGTAGCTGGTGCGCAGGCCACCGGCGTGCTCGAGCACCACCACGCCACGGCCCGCCACGGGTCCGGAGAACGCCACGGTGGCCGGCGCGGGCGAGAGCACCTGCTGCCCCGGCTCCGCGGCCAGGTCGACGCCCCGGTGGCCGGGCGCGTAGCGCGCGACGTCGTCGAAGCCGCGCAGCACCACCGGCCGGGGGTGCAGCGGCCAGGACCAGCGCGCCCCGGCCCCCGGGGCCGGCGGTGAGGCGCTCGCGGGCGAGCCGACCGCCCCGGGCGGGCGCGCCGGGTCCGCGGCGGGACCCGCTGAGGAGCTCGCGGCGAGCAGCGCCGCGGCCGCCGCCGCGGTGAGCGCGGCGGCGGCGGTGGAGGAGGGCACCCGGCCACGCTGCCGCGGGCGAGGGGGCCGGCGCCCCCTCGCCGCTGCTCCCTGTGGACGGCGGCGGCGGCGCGGCGGCTGGGGCTCCCCGGTGCGCGACCGGCCGCCCCGCCCCTCAGCGCCGGCGCAGGACCTGCAGCCGTGCGCACGCCTCGTGCAGGACGGCGTCGGACTTGCAGAAGGTGAAGCGCACCAGCGGCCGGGTGGCGGCCGCGGCCGGCCCGTCCTCGGAGCAGAAGGCCGCGACCGGCACGCCCACCACGCCGGCCAGCTCCGGCAGTGCGCGGCACAGGGCGGTGCCGTCGTCGAAGCCCAGCGGGCGCGGGTCGGCCACGACGAAGTAGGTGCCCTCGGGCACGGCCGCGGCGAAGCCGGCGGCCAGCAGGCCCTCGCGCAGCAGGTCGCGGCGGCGCTGCAGGTCGTCGGCCAGGTCGCGGTAGAAGTCGTCGCCCAGCGCCAGCGCGCGCGCCACGGCGGGCTGGAACGGTGCGGCGTTGACGTAGGTGAGGAACTGCTTGACGGTGCGCACGGCGGCCACCAGGTGCGCCGGGCCGGTGACCCAGCCGACCTTCCAGCCGGTCACCGAGAACGTCTTGCCGGCCGAGGAGACGGCCAGGGTGCGTTCGGCCATCCCCGGCAGGGTGGCGATCGGGACGTGGTGCGCACCGGTGAAGACGAGGTGCTCGTACACCTCGTCGGTGACCACCAGGGCGTCGTGCTCGACGGCCAGCTCCGCCACCGCCGCCAGCTCCTCGCGCGTCAGCACCGTGCCGGTGGGGTTGTGCGGGGTGTTCAGCAGCACCAGGCGCGTGCGGGGGGAGAAGGCCGCGCGCAGCCCCTCGCGGTCCAGCGCGAAGCGCCCGGAGCCGTCGGCGGCGGGCAGCAGCGCCACCGGGCGCTGCACCGCCCCGGCCAGCGCGACCACCGCCGCGTAGGAGTCGTAGGCCGGCTCCAGCACCACGACCTCGTCGCCCGGCTCGGCCAGGGCCAGCACGGCTGCGGCGACGCCCTCGGTGGCGCCGGCGGTCACCAGGACCTGCGTGGCGGGGTCCAGCTCCAGCCCGTGGAAGCGGTGCTGGTGCTCGGCCACGGCCCGCAGCAGCTCCGGTTCCCCCTGGCCGGGCGGGTACTGGTTGCGACCGGCGCCGATCGCCGCGGCCGCGTCGGCCAGCAGCGAGGCGGGCCCCTCGGTGTCGGGGAAGCCCTGCCCGAGGTTCACCGCCCCGGTGCGCAGCGCGAGCGCCGACATCTCGGCGAAGATCGTCGGGCCGAAGCGCTGCATGCGCCGCACGACACCGGCACGGTCGAGACTGGTGCTCACGACCCGTAGACTACGAGCGCACGACGTGCGCGCCCGGCCCGGCCGAGCGCGGTCGCCGTGACACCGCGTCCCCGCCTCCTGCACGTCGCAGGGAGCCACCCCTCTCGGTCCGCCGCGCGTCGGCGGTCGGGGTGCGCCGCCGGGGACCAGGCGCGACGGACCGCCCGGTCCGCCGCGGGAAACCGATCGGCCCCCCGCGGGGGCCGGCACGAGGAGGACCACCCATGGCCGTCGTGACGATGCGCCAGCTGCTCGAGTCCGGTGTGCACTTCGGGCACCAGACGCGCCGCTGGAACCCGAAGATGAAGCGCTTCCTGTTCACGGAGCGCAACGGCATCTACATCATCGACCTGCAGCAGTCGCTGTCCTTCATCGACCGCGCCTACGAGTTCGTCAAGGAGACCGTCGCGCACGGCGGCTCGATCCTGTTCATCGGCACGAAGAAGCAGGCCCAGGAGCCCATCGCCGAGCAGGCCCGCCGCGTGGGCATGCCGTTCGTCAACCAGCGCTGGCTCGGCGGCATGCTGACCAACTTCTCCACCGTCTCCAAGCGGATCGCGCGCCTGCGCGAGCTCGAGGAGGTCGACTTCGACGACGTGGCCGGTTCGGGCCTGACGAAGAAGGAGCTCTTGGTCCTGCGCCGGGAGAAGGAGAAGCTGGACAAGACCCTCGGCGGCATCCGGGACATGGCCAAGGTCCCCTCCGCGGTGTGGATCGTCGACACCAACAAGGAGCACCTCGCCGTCGACGAGGCCAAGAAGCTCAACATCCCGGTCGTCGCGATCCTGGACTCCAACTGCGACCCGGACGACGTGGACTACCGCATCCCCGGCAACGACGACGCGATCCGCTCCGTCACGCTGCTGACCCGCGTCATCGCCGACGCCGTCGCCGAGGGCCTGCAGGTCCGCCACGGCGGGGGCGCGGCCACCGAGGCCGAGCCGCTGGCCGCCTGGGAGCAGGACCTGCTCGCCGGCAACGAGGGCATCCAGTCCGGTGGTTCCGAGAGCATCGCGACGGCCGAGGGCTCGGACCGCCCCGAGGCCGCTGCGGCCGCCGCCGCCACCGGCCAGGACGCCGAGGCCGTGGCCCTGTCGGGCGACGAGCCCACCGAGGCCGAAGCCCCCTCGCAGACGGTCGGCGCCTCCACCCAGGCCTGACCGGTGGACGCCCCGGGCCGGCAGCGGCCCGGGGCGTCCGCGCGTCCGGCCCCACCCACTCCGAGTTCGTCCGACACCCCAGGAGGAGAAGGACCGATGGCTGCGTACACCGCTGCTGACGTCAAGAAGCTGCGCGAGATGACCGGCGCCGGCATGCTCGACTGCAAGAACGCCCTGGTCGAGGCCGAGGGCGACTTCGACAAGGCCGTCGAGCTGCTGCGCATCAAGGGCCTCAAGGGCGTCACCAAGCGCGAGGGCCGCGACGCCTCCAACGGCCTCGTGGCCGCGCACGTCGACGGCGGCGTGGGCGTGCTCGTCGAGGTCAACTGCGAGACGGACTTCGTCGCCAAGGGCGAGCGGTTCATCGAGCTGGCCGACCGCGTCCTGCAGCAGGCCGTGGCGACCGGTGCCGCCGACGCCCAGGCCCTGCTCGCCTCCGACATGGGCGGCAAGACCGTGCAGGAGGTCCTCGACGAGGCCAACGCGACGATCGGCGAGAAGATCGTCGTGAACCGCCTGGCCCGCGTGGAGGGCACCCACGTGTCCTCCTACCTGCACAAGACCGCCAGCGACCTGCCGCCGACCATCGGCGTGCTCGTGGCCCTGGACTCGGCGAACGACGAGCTCGGCCGCGACATCGCGATGCACGCGGCGGCCATGTCGCCGATCTACCTCAGCCGCGACGAGGTGCCGGCCGAGACGGTCGAGAACGAGCGCCGCATCGCCGAGGAGACCGCGCGCGAGGAGAAGAAGCCCGAGGCCGCGCTGCCCAAGATCGTCGAGGGCCGCGTGAACAGCTACTTCAAGGACAACGTCCTGCTGGAGCAGCCCTTCGCCAAGGACACCAAGCAGACGATCACCAAGCTGCTCGCCTCCGCGGGCGTGCAGGTGACGGGCTACGCGCGCATCCGCGTCGGCGCCTGAGACGTCCCACCGCGGGGCGGGTGGACGACCGTCCACCCGCCCCGTTCGCGCGCCCGGGCCGCGGTGCGGTGCCGGGCACCCGTCCGGGTCAGCGCCGCCCCGGTGCGTGCGGCCCCGGGCGAACCCCTGCGGCAGACTGCCGAGAACCCCACCCGTGAAGGAGACCCCGCGTGCCGGACACCACTGAGCCGAGCCTGACCGTCGACCTGGAGGCCGGCACGGTCGAGCCGGCGCCCGCGTACCGCCGGGTCCTGCTGAAGCTGTCGGGGGAGTTCTTCGGCAACGGCTCCGTCGGCGTGGACCCCGACGTCATCGCCCAGGTCGCCCGGGAGATCGCCGCCGGGGTCAAGCAGGGCGTGCAGGTCGCCATCGTCGTCGGCGGCGGCAACTTCTTCCGCGGCGCGGAGCTGTCCCAGCGCGGCATGGAGCGCAGCCGCGCCGACTACATGGGCATGCTCGGCACCGTGATGAACGCGCTGGCGCTGCAGGACTTCCTGGAGCAGGCCGGGGTGGACACCCGCGTGCAGACCGCCATCACCATGGGCCAGGTCGCCGAGCCGTACATCCCGCGCCGCGCGATCCGCCACATGGAGAAGAACCGCGTGGTCATCTTCGGCGCCGGTGCGGGCATGCCGTACTTCTCCACCGACACCGTGGCCGCCCAGCGCGCCCTGGAGGTCCGTGCGGACGCGGTCCTCATGGCCAAGAACGGCGTGGACGGCGTCTACACCGGTGATCCGCGCAAGGACCCCTCCGCCACCAAGATCGACCGGATCACCTACTCGGAGGCGCTCCAGCAGGGCTTGCGCGTGGTCGACACCACGGCCTTCAGCCTCTGCATGGACAACGGCCTGCCCATGATCGTCTTCGGCATGGAGGGCCAGGGCGTGGCGCGCGCGCTGCGGGGTGAGAGGATCGGCACGCAGGTGACCGCGGGCTGAGCCGCGCCGGGCCCGGGGACCGGGTCCGCCGCTCGGTGCGGGCACCGTCACGCGCCGGAGCAGGACGAAGGGACCACCGTGATCGACGACACCCTCCTCGAGGCCGAGGAGAAGATGAGCAAGGCGATCGACGTCGCCAAGGAGGACTTCAGCGCCATCCGCACCGGCCGCGCCAACGCCGCCATGTTCCACAAGATCTTCGTGGACTACTACGGCGCCCCCACGCCGCTGCAGCAGCTGGCCTCCTTCCAGATCCCCGAGGCCCGGTCGGTGCTCATCACCCCGTTCGACCGCGGTGCCATGACCGAGATCGAGAAGGCGCTGCGCAACTCCGACCTCGGTGTCAACCCCAGCAACGACGGCCACGTCATCCGCGTGGTGCTGCCGCAGCTGACCGAGGAGCGCCGCAAGGACTACATCAAGCTCGCCCGCACCAAGGCCGAGGACGCCCGCGTCTCGCTGCGCAACGTGCGTCGCCGCGCCAAGGAGGAGCTGGACCGCATCGTCAAGGACGGCGAGGCCGGCGAGGACGAGGTCACGCGGGCGGAGAAGGACCTCGAGGCCACGACGAGGAAGTACGTCGAGGCCGTCGACGACCTGCTGAAGAACAAGGAAGCGGAACTCCTGGCGGTGTGAACGCGCCCGCACCCGACGCGGCCACCGGTACCGCGCGCACGCCCCGTGCCGGGCGCAACCTGCCCGCCGCCGTCGGGGTGGGGCTGGCGCTCGGCGCGGTGCTGCTGCTCAGCCTGTTCGTGCGCCCCGAGGCGTTCGTCGTGCTGGCCTGCGCCGCCGTCCTGTACGGGACGGTGGAGGTGGTGCGCGCCTTCCGCGCCCACCACCTGCGGGTGCCGGCGCTGCCGGCGGTGGTGGGCACGCTGGCGATGCTGCCCGGCGCCTACCTCGGCGGCGGCGAGACGCTCCTGGTCGCCTACGCCCTGACCGTCTTCACCGTGCTGGTGTGGCGGGTCCTGGACACCGGCGGCGACCACGGCACCCCGGTCCGCGTGCCGCCGGTGCGGGACGTCGCCGGCGGCGTGTTCGTCGTCTCCTACGGCCCGCTGCTGGGCTCGTTCGCGATGCTGATGCTCGCGGCCTCCGACGGTCCCTGGCGCGTGCTGCTGTTCGTGCTGCTGGCCGTGGCCAGCGACATCGGCGGGTACGCGGCCGGCGTCTTCCTCGGCAAGCACCCCATGGCCCCCTCGGTCAGCCCGAAGAAGTCCTGGGAGGGCACCGCCGGGTCGCTGCTGACGGGGGCGGTCCTGGGGGCGGTGTGCCTGCCGCTGATGCTCGGCGGACCGTGGTGGGGCGGGCTGCTGCTCGGCCTGGTCACCGTGGCCGTCGCCGTCCTGGGCGACCTGTCGGAGTCCATGCTCAAGCGGGACCTGGGCATCAAGGACATGGGGGACCTGCTGCCGGGGCACGGCGGCGTGATGGACCGGCTCGACTCCCTGCTGCCGACGGCGCCCGTGGTGCACCTGCTGCTGCTGGCCCTCGTCGGTCCCTGAGGCCCCGGCGCCGGTCCCCGCCGTGCGCGGTGACCGGCGCGCGGGCGCCTTACCATGGGAGGACCATGCCGACTCCCCCCGCCCCCTCCGCCGCGGCGGACGCCCCCCAGGACTTCAGCGAGGACTTCGCCCGGGACGCGGACCGCCGTCCGCTGCCGCTGGCGCCCGCCGCCCCCGGCGCGCTGGTCATGTCCGCACCCCGCCGGGGCAAGCCCCCGCGCCACTTCAGCGACCTGGAGCCCGCCGAGCGCGCCGACGCGCTGGCCGAGCTGGGCGAGAAGCCCTTCCGCGCCCGGCAGCTGGCCACCCAGTGGTTCGAGCGCCTGCAGGACGACCCGGCGCGCATGACCGACCTGCCCGCCGCGAGCCGGGAGCGCATCGCCGGGGCCCTGCTGCCGACGTTGCTGACGCCCGTGCGGTCCCTGACGGCCGACCGGGGCAGGACGGTCAAGACCCTGTGGCGCCTGCACGACGGCGCCCTGGTCGAGTCCGTGCTCATGCGCTACAAGAACCGCGACACGCTGTGCATCTCCAGCCAGGCCGGTTGCGGCATGAACTGCCCGTTCTGCGCCACCGGTCAGGCGGGCCTGACGCGCAACCTGTCCACCGCGGAGATCGTCGAGCAGGTGCTCGCCGCCGCGCGCTCGCTGGCGCGCGACGAGGTCGCCGGTGGTCCCGGCCGTGTCTCGAACGTGGTGTTCATGGGGATGGGGGAGGCCCTGGCGAACTACCGCTCCGCCGTCGCGGCCGTGCGCCGCCTCACCGCCCCCGCCCCCGACGGGCTGGGCATCTCCGCGCGCGGCATCACCATGTCGACGGTCGGCCTGGTCCCGGCCATCGACAAGTTCGCCGCGGAGGGCATCGCCGCGACCCTGGCGCTGAGCCTGCACGCGCCCGACGACGAGCTGCGCGACGAGCTGGTGCCGGTCAACCGGCGCTGGAAGGTCGGCGAGGCCCTGGACGCGGCCCGCCGCTACTTCGAGGCCACCGGGCGGCGCGTCAGCATCGAGTACGCCCTCATCCGCGACGTCAACGACCAGGCGTGGCGCGCCGACCGCCTCGGCAAGCTGCTCAACGCGCGCGGGCGCGGCTGGGTGCACGTGAACCCGATCCCGTTGAACCCCACCCCGGGCTCGAAGTGGACCGCCAGCGACCCGGCGGTGGAGAAGGCGTTCGTCGCGGCCCTGGAGGCCCGCGGGATCCCCACCACCGTGCGCGACACCCGCGGCAGCGACATCGACGGCGCCTGCGGCCAGCTGGCCGCCGTGGCTCCGGAACAGCCGCGCGCGTGAGCGGTGCGCACGCCGCCGGGGCGCGCCGGTGACGCAGGAGCTGGGTGAGCGGGGCGTCGCCGAGCAGCTGCTGGGGCGTCGCCCCCACCGCACGGGGCGCCTGCACCGCGGGTACCGCGTCGCCGACGTCGACGCCTTCTTCGAGCACGCCGAGCGGGCGGTGCCCGCGCGCAGGCTCAGCGCCGCGCAGGTGCGGGCGGTCGGCTTCGGCTCCCAGCTCGGCGGTTACGACGTCGAGGCCACCGACGCGGTGCTCACGGAGCTGGAGGACCGGCTCGCCCGCCTGGAGCGCGTGCGGGCGCTGGGGGGCGGGGCGCAGCGGCAGTGGGCCGAGCGGCACGCGGCGCTGAGCGCGGCCGTGCTGGGCAGGCTCGACGAGCCGGACGGGGAACGCTTCCCGCGCGCCCGCGGTCTGCGCCGCGGGTACCGCCCCTCCGACGTGGACGCCCTGTGCGCGCTGCTGTCCGAGCGGTTCGCCGGCGGTGCACGCCTGGACGCCGAGGACGTGCGGGCCGCGCTGTTCCGGCCCCGGCGGGGCCGGCGCGCCTACCGGGAGGCGCCGGTGGACGCCTTCCTGGACCGCGTCGTGGAGCTCGTGGTCTCCCACGAGCCCTGAGGGGGCGCGGCCGCCGCAGCATCATTCCCAGGGCGGGACCGACCCGAGCACCCGGTCCACGGCGATCGCGACGACCACGCGCCGCGGGTTGGGCCGGGGCGTGCGGTACCGCTGCGCGTAGCGCTCCTCGGCGTCGGCGACGTCACCGGGGTCGGTGAGCAGGTGGGCGGGGCCCTCCAGCGCCAGCCAGCGCCGCCCGTCGACCTGGGCCACCACGGCGCGCGTCCCGCGCCGCACGTGCGCGGCCTTGCGGGAGGTGCCGGAGGTGATGACCCGCACCGTGGTGGTGGCGGCCTCGAAGGTGAAGCCGACGGGCACCACGTGGGGCGAGCCGTCGGTGCGCAGGGTCGTCAGGGTCGCCAGGTGCCGCTCGGTCAGGAACTCCAGCGCGGCGGGCGGCAGGTCGTGGGGGTCCAGGGCCACGGGCCGGCCCCTCAGGCCGCCGCGGCGGCGACGGCGCGGTCGTACACCTCGCGCTCGGCGGCGCCCAGCTGCGGGCCGTAGAGCCGCTCGGGGGCGGAGCGGTAGCTGAAGCTGATCACCGAGGTGACGGTCCCGGTACCGGCGACCGGGTCGAAGCCCGACAGCCACGGCCCGCCGCTGGAGCCGCCGCCCATGTCGCACAGGGTGCCGTGGTCGGTGGTGCCGCCGGTGTCGGGGAAGCGCCAGCCGGTGCAGTGCTGCAGCGTGTACCCGTCGCTCCTGCCGCTGGCGGCGGGGTAGCCGAACACGGTGACCCGGTCCATGGGGGCGTCGAAGGCGATGTCCAGCGCGCCGGTCCGCTCGGCCAGCGCCACCCCGTCCTGGCGGCCGAGCACCACGAAGCCCACGTCGTGGTTGAGGGCGGCGGGGGAGTCCTGGTCCTCCTCCAGCCACTGCCGGGTGGTGAACGTCCCCGTCGCGGCCCACCGCCCGTACGGCTCGGCCGTGCCCGCCAGGCCGGGGACGAAGATGACGTCCTCGGAGGTGCGCCCGCCCTCGCTGAGGCAGTGCCCGGCCGTCATGAGGACGCTGACCTCGCCCGCGCGCACGCTGCTGGCCGAGCACTCGTAGGGCAGTCCGCCCTGCGTGAAGTACAGCCGGCCGATCCTGGCGGTGACGGCCGCGTCCCCGGTCCACGGCGCGGCGACGGCCACCGCCCCCCCGGTGACGACGGCGGACGCGCTGCGCTGGCGGCGGGGCACCGCGGGAGCGGCGGCCTGCGCGGCGAGGCTGCGCGCGGCCTGGTCGCCCGGCTCGGTGGTGGGCTCGGTGGGGGGCTCGGCGGCCACCGCCTCCGCCGGGGCGCCGGTGACCTCCTGGACCACCTCCCCGGGCGAGGCGGGCTGCGCCTGCGCCATCCGCTCCGGCGTCCAGTACTCCAGAGCCGATTCCTGCGCGGCCGCACCGACCTGCGACAGCAGGTGCGCGGCGCCGTCGGCGGCGGTCGTGCCCGCCGCCGGGGCGGCGCCGGCCGGGACCGCGGTCGCGGTCGCGAGGGCCGCGAGGGCGGCTGCGGTGAGGCCGGCGGTGCGGCGGCGGTGGGTCGCGGGCATGTGGGGTGTCCTCCCGTGGAGCGGTGGGCTCGGGCCATCCTCCCCGATGGCGTCGCCCGCCGGGGCCACCCCGGGGGTACCGGCCGGGGCGGTGCCGGCCGGGCGCGGTCAGAATGTCCCGGTGAGCACCGACCTGCTGCGCCCCGCGCCCGCTGCCCGCTCCGGCTCGCCGGCCCCCGGCGGCCCGGCCGGCGAGCCGGTGCGCGAGGTGGTGCTGCTGGGCAGCACCGGCTCGATCGGCACCCAGGCCCTGGACGTCGTCGCCGCTGCGGCCGGTCGCTTCCGCGTCGTCGCGCTCGCCGCGGGCGGCGCGGACGTGGACGCCCTGGCCCGGCAGGCCGTCGAGCACGAGGTCCGCGTGGTCGCCGTGGCCCGCGCGGAGGTGGAGGCGCCGCTGCGAGCGGCCCTGGCCGCGCACGCCGCGGCCGCCGGGCGCGGGGGGTGGTCCCCGCGCGTGCTGGCCGGGCCGGACGCCGCGGCGGAGGCCGCCGCCGAGCCGTGCGACGTGGTGCTCAACGGCATGACGGGGTCGGTGGGCCTGCGCCCGACGCTGGCGGCGCTGGCGGCGGGGCGCACCGTGGCGCTGGCCAACAAGGAGTCGCTCGTCGCCGGCGGTCCGCTGGTCACCCGCGCCGCGGCTCCCGATCAGCTCGTCCCCGTCGACTCCGAGCACTCCGCGCTGGCGCAGTGCCTGCGCGGCGGTGCGGCGGGGGAGGTCGCCCGGCTGGTGCTGACCGCCAGCGGTGGGCCGTTCCGCGGCCGCAGCCGCGCCGAGCTCGCGGGCGTGACCCCGGCGCAGGCGCTGGCGCACCCCACCTGGTCCATGGGGCCGGTGGTCACCACGAACTCCGCCACCCTGGTCAACAAGGGCCTGGAGGTCATCGAGGCCTCGCTGCTCTTCGGCATCGGCTACGAGCGCATCGACGTCGTGGTCCACCCGCAGTCGGTGGTGCACTCCATGGTGGAGTTCACCGACGGCTCGACCCTGGCGCAGTGCTCGCCGCCGGACATGCGCCTGCCGATCGCGCTGGGGCTGGGCTGGCCGCACCGGGTGCCGGGCGCGGCCGCGGCGGTGGACTTCACGCGCGCGGCGAGCTGGACGTTCGAGCCGCTGGACGCCGAGGCGTTCCCGGCGGTGGACCTGGCGCGCGAGGCCGGCCGGCGCGGCTCCACCGTCCCGGCGGTCCTCAACGCCGCCAACGAGGAGTGCGTGGCGGCCTTCCACGACGGGCGCCTGCCGTTCCCCGGCATCGTCGACACCGTCGCCCGCGTCGTCGGCGAGCACTCCCCGGGCGGTGACCCGCGCGACGTGGCGGACGTGCTGGCCGCCGAGGACTGGGCCCGCGCCCGCGCCCGCGAGCTGACGGGGGCGCGCGCGTGAGCGAGGTCCTGCTGTGGGTCGTCGGGATCCTCGTGGCGGCCGTCGGCGTGGCGGTGTCCATCGCCCTGCACGAGGTGGGCCACCTGCTGCCGGCCAAGCGCTTCGGCGTGAAGGTCACCCAGTACATGGTCGGCTTCGGGCCCACCCTGTTCTCCCGGCGGCGCGGGGAGACCGAGTACGGGGTCAAGGCGATCCCGCTGGGCGGCTACATCCGCATGATCGGCATGTTCCCCCCGCAACCGGGCGACGAGCCCGGGCGCGTGCGGGCGAGCTCGACCGGCCGCTGGGCCCTGATGGCCGAGGAGGCGCGCGCCGCCAGCTTCGTGGAGATCGGCCCCGGCGAGGAGCACCGGACCTTCTACCGGCTGCCCGTCGCGAAGCGCATCGCGATCATGTTCGGCGGCCCGTTCGTCAACCTGCTGCTGGCGCTGCTGCTCACCGCGGTGGCCGCCAGCGCCATCGGCGCACCGGGCCTGGTGCCCACCGTCTCCAGCGTCTCGCAGTGCGTGCTGCCCGCCGGGACCACCGCCACGCAGTGCGCCGAGGACGACCCGCCCGCGCCCGGTGCCGAGGCGGGCCTGCAGCCGGGGGACGTGATCGTCTCCTTCGCCGGGGAGGCGGTCACCGGCTGGGAGCAGCTCTCGGACGCCATCCGGGCCTCGGGCGGTCGCACCGTCGACGTCGTCGTCGAGCGCGACGGGCGGCGCGTGGAGCTGACCGCCACCCCGGTGCTCACGCAGCGGGCCGTGGTCGACGAGGACACCGGCGAGGTCACCGACCGCGTCGAGGAGGTCGGCTTCCTCGGCGTCTCGCCGAGCATCGCGGTGGTGCGCACCCCCCTGGCCGAGGTGCCCGGCGTGGTGGCCGAGCAGGTGGCGGACGTCGCCGGGATCGTGCTGCGCCTGCCGCAGCGGCTCGTGGACGTCGCGCAGGCCGCCTTCGGCAGCGAGGCCCGCGACCCGAACGGGCCGATCGGCGTGGTCGGCATCGGCCGGCTCGCCGGCGAGCTGAACGCCCAGCCGGCGATCGTCCCCGGTGACGAGCTGGCCGAGCGCACCTCGCGCCTGGTGTCGCTGCTGGCCGGGCTCAACGTCGCCCTGTTCGTCTTCAACATGATCCCGCTGCTGCCGTTCGACGGCGGGCACATCGCCGGCGCCCTGTGGGAGGTGGTGAAGAAGGCGCTGTTCCGGCTGCGCCGGCGCCCCGACCCCGGGCCGGTGGACGTGGCCAGGGCCATGCCCGTGGCCTACGGCGTCTCGCTGGTCCTCATCGGGATGAGCGCGCTGCTGCTGTACGCCGACATCGTGCGCCCGGTGACGCTGGGCTGAGGGCCCCGGCGTCCGCCCCCGGTGAACACCCGGTGGCGCCCCGGTGCAGGCCCGCGCCCGTGGTCGTCGCCGCGCCCGCGCGGGTCGATACTGGAGGGGTGACCGTGAGCCTCGGCCTGCCCGCCCTGCCGCCGCCCGTCCTGGCCCCGCGCCGCAAGACGCGCAAGATCAAGGTGGGGACGGTCGACGTCGGCGGTGACGCCCCGATCTCGGTGCAGTCGATGACGACGACGCCGACGACGAACATCAACGCCACGCTGCAGCAGATCGCCGAGCTGACCGCGACCGGCTGCGACATCGTGCGGGTGGCCTGCCCCAGCGCCGACGACGCCGAGGCGCTGCCGATCATCGCGAAGAAGTCGCAGATCCCCGTCATCGCGGACATCCACTTCCAGCCGAAGTACGTCTTCGCCGCCATCGAGGCCGGCTGCGCGGCGGTGCGCGTGAACCCGGGCAACATCCGCAAGTTCGACGACCAGGTCAAGCAGATCGCGCAGGCGGCCAAGGACGCGGGCGTCTCGATCCGCATCGGCGTCAACGCCGGCTCGCTGGACCCGCGGCTGATGGAGAAGTACGGCAAGGCCACCCCCGAGGCCCTCGTGGAGTCCGCCGTGTGGGAGGCCTCGCTGTTCGAGGAGCACGACTTCCACGACTTCAAGATCTCCGTCAAGCACAACGACCCCGTCGTCATGGTGCGTGCCTACGAGCTGCTCGCCGAGCGCGGCGACTGGCCGCTGCACCTCGGCGTCACCGAGGCCGGCCCCGCCTTCCAGGGCACCATCAAGTCCGCGACCGCCTTCGGCGCGCTGCTGAGCAAGGGCATCGGCGACACCATCCGGGTGTCCCTGTCCGCGCCGCCGGCCGAGGAGGTCAAGGTCGGCATCCAGATCCTGCAGTCGCTGAACCTGCGCCCGCGCAAGCTCGAGATCGTCTCCTGCCCCTCCTGCGGCCGCGCCCAGGTGGACGTCTACTCCCTCGCCGACGCGGTCACCGAGGGCCTGGAGGGCATGAGCGTGCCGCTGCGCGTGGCCGTCATGGGGTGCGTCGTCAACGGCCCCGGTGAGGCCCGCGAAGCCGACCTGGGCGTGGCCAGCGGCAACGGCAAGGGGCAGATCTTCGTCAAGGGCGAGGTCATCAAGACCGTTCCCGAGCACGCCATCGTCGAGACCCTCATCGAGGAGGCGAACCGGCTGGCCGCCGAGATGGGCGAGCCGGCCGACGAGTCCGCCGCCGGCAGCCCCACCGTCACCGTCGGCTGAGCGGCCGCCCGGACCGTTCCGCAGCGGGTCCGCAGCGGGGCCGCGTGGACGCCCCGGCGCCGAGGCGACAGGATGCCGGGGTGCACCCGACCGCGTCCACGGCCACGTCCCGCGGGTCCGCCGGGCCCGGCGCCCTGCGCGTCCTGACCGGCGCCGACGCCCCCGCCCTGCTGCGGTTGTGCGACCGGGACCCGGTCGCCAACCTCTTCGTGTCCGCGCGGGTCCTCGGCCTGCTGGCCCGCCCGGGCACCGACCTCGGTGGCCAGGTGTGGGGCTGGTTCGAGGACGGCCGGCTGGTGTCGGCCTGCTGGGCCGGCGCCAACCTGGTGCCGGTGGAGGCCACCCCCGCCGCGCTGGACGCCTTCGCCGCGCAGGCCCGCGCGCAGGGTCGGCGCTGCTCCTCGCTGGTCGGCCCCGCCGAGGCCGTCCTGGCGCTGTGGCAGCGCCTGGAGCCGCACTGGCGCGGCGTGCGCGAGGTGCGCGCCCGCCAGCCCCTCATGGTCTGCGACGGCGAGCCGGACGTGCCCGCCGACCCGGCGGTGCGCCGGGCCACCCTGCGCGAGCTCGACCTCGTGGTGCCCGCCTGCGTGGCCATGTTCACCGAGGAGATCGGCTACGCCCCCGCCCCGCCCGACGGCGGTGGCGCGTACCGCGCCCGCGTGGCCGAGCTGGTCTCCACCGGCCGCTCGTTCGTGCGCGTGGACCCCGGCCCCTCCGGCCCCGAGGTCGTCTTCAAGGCCGAGCTGGGGGCCGTCTCGCCGAAGGTGGTCCAGGTGCAGGGCGTGTGGGTGCCGCCGCACCGGCGCGGCGAGGGCCTGGCGTCCCCGGGCATGGCGGCGGTCGTGCGGGCCGCCCGCGCCGAGGGCGTGGACGTGGTCTCCCTGTACGTCAACGACTACAACGCCAAGGCGCTGGCGGCCTACCGCCGCGTGGGCTTCCGCGAGGTCGGCACCTTCGCCACCGTCCTGTTCTGAACCGCACCGCCCTCGAGGGGGCACCCGCCACGGTGCGGCCGGGCGCGCCCCCGGGCGCGGATAGGCTGCCCGGCGTGCTGATGCGGATGTCGACGCTGTTCCTGCGGACCCTGCGGGAGGACCCGGTCGAGGCCGAGGTCGCCAGCCACAAGCTGCTCGTGCGGGCCGGGTACATCCGTCGCGCCGCACCGGGCATCTACACCTGGCTGCCGTTGGGCCTGAGGGTGCTGCGCAAGGTCGAGGCCGTGGTGCGCGAGGAGATGGACGCCGCAGGCTTCCAGGAGGTCCACTTCCCGGCGCTGCTGCCGCGCGAGCCGTACGAGGCCACCGGCCGCTGGACCGAGTACGGCGACGGCATGTTCCGCCTGAAGGACCGCAAGGGCGCCGACTACCTGCTGGCGCCGACCCACGAGGAGATGTTCACCCTCCTGGTCAAGGACCTGTACTCCTCGTACAAGGACCTCCCGCTGTCGATCTACCAGATCCAGACCAAGTACCGCGACGAGGCCCGCCCGCGGGCCGGCGTCCTGCGCGGGCGCGAGTTCGTCATGAAGGACTCCTACAGCTTCGACGTCGACGAGGCCGGTCTGGAGGTCTCCTACGAGAAGCACCGCGAGGCGTACGTCCGCGTCTTCACCCGACTGGGGCTGGAGTTCGTCATCGTCTCGGCGGTGTCGGGCGCCATGGGCGGCTCGCGCAGCGAGGAGTTCCTGCACCCCACCCCCATCGGGGAGGACACCTTCGTGCGCTCGGCGGGCGGGTACGCCGCGAACGTCGAGGCCGTCACCACGCCCGTGCCGCCCGCCGTGCCGTTCGACGACGCCCCGGCCGCGCACGTGGAGGACACCCCGGACACCCCCACGATCGAGACGCTCGTCGCGGCCGCCAACGCCGCCCACCCGCGCCCCGACCGGCCGTGGACCGCCGCGGACACCCTGAAGAACGTCCTGGTCGTGCTGCGCCACCCCGACGGCACCCGCGAACCGCTGGCCGTGGGCCTGCCGGGCGACCGCGAGGTGGACCTCAAGCGGCTGGAGGCCGCGCTGGCCCCGGCCGAGCTGGAGGCCTTCGACGAGAAGGACTTCGCGGCGAACCCGGCGCTGGTCAAGGGCTACATCGGCCCCGGGGCCCTGGGGGAGGGGTCCGCCTCGGGCATCCGCTACCTGCTGGACCCGCGCGTGGTGGAGGGCACCCGCTGGATCACCGGTGCGGACCAGCCGGGCAAGCACGTGTTCGACCTGGTCGCCGGTCGCGACTTCACCGGCGACGGGTTCGTCGAGGCCGCCGAGGTGCGCGCCGGCGACCCCGCACCGGACGGCTCCGGCCCGCTGGAACTGGCCCGCGGCATCGAGATCGGCCACATCTTCGCCCTGGGCCGCCGCTACGCGCAGGCGCTGGACCTGAAGGTCCTCGACGAGAACGGCAAGCAGGTCGTGGTGACGATGGGCTCCTACGGCATCGGCGTGACCCGCGCCCTGGCCGCCGTCGCCGAGGGCAACCACGACGACAAGGGCCTGGTGTGGCCGCGCGGGCTGGCGCCGGCCGACGTGCACGTCGTCGCCACGGGCAAGGACCCGGAGGTGTTCACAACCGCCGAGCGCATCGCCTCGCAGCTGCAGGCCGACGGCGTGGAGGTCCTGCTCGACGACCGCCCGAAGGTCTCGCCCGGGGTGAAGTTCAAGGACGCCGAGCTGATCGGCGTGCCGACGATCCTCGTCGTCGGCAAGGGCCTGGCCGAGGGGGTCGTGGAGCTGCGCGACCGCCGCAGCGGCGAAGCCCGCCAGGTGCAGCTCGCCGAGGCGGTGCCGGCCGTCACCGCCGCCGTGCGCGGCTGACCCTCACCGCCGCGGTGCGCTGCTGACCCTCACCGCCGCCGTGCGCGCAGCTGCGCCGCGGTGGTGGTCCCCGCGACCACCGCCGCGGCGGCTGCGGCGGCCGCGGCCGCCGCGGTGGAGGAGTCCGTCCCGGACAGCCGCCCGGCGCACACCCACGCCAGCCCCCACGTCAGCGCCGCCCCGAACGCCAGGCGGCCGCGCGAGCGGACCGCGGTGAACACCCCCACCGCCGCCGCGACGGCGAGCACCGCCACCGCCCACGCCGGCTCACCGGCCGTCAGCCCGGCCTGCTTCAGCCACGCCGCGGTGTTCGCGACCGTCGCGATGCTCACCCACCCCAGGTGCAGGCTCACGGTGCCGTCCACCACCACGGCCTCCACCACGCCGGCCGGGCGGGTCGCGACCAGCCGCCCGAAGGCGACGACCAGCACCGTGAGCAGCGCTGCGATCACCAGGACCGAGGCGCCGACCCAGCCCGCCTGCACGGTCGCGATCCACGCCGGGTTCAGCACCAGCGAGGCCGCCACCCACCAGCCGGTCGCCCGCTGGCGCGCGTCGCGGGCGTGGGCGGGCAGCGCCTGCCACACCGCCAGGGCCACCAGGCCGGTGTAGACCACGCTCCAGATCGCGAACGCCGGGCCGGCCGGTGCCACGAGCGTCGCGTCGGCCGACAGGGCCCCGCCCGCCGCCTCGGCGATCGGGGTGCCGCCGAAGGCGCCGGAACCGACGGCCGAACCGGCCACGGCCACCAGGGCGCCGACCGCGACGGCTCCCCGGCGCAGAGCGTCGCGGGAGGGGGCGCGGCCGGCCGAGCGGGGCAGGGCGGGTGCGGAGCTCACGCCCCGATCGTCCAGCGGACCGGGGTGGTCCGCACCCGGGCGCGGCGCCGGGCGGGCCCGCGCGGCAGCCGCGCTCAGGGCTCCAGGTCGACGAGCACCGCGGCGTGGTCGGAGGCCCACACCCCGTCCACCGGCTCGGTGGCCACCAGGCGCGCCGAGCGCACCGCCCCCTCGCCGCTGAAGGGCGTCAGGCCCACCAGCACGTGGTCGATGCGGGCGCTGGGCTGGTGCACCCGCGCCACCCAGGGGTTGCGCCGGTCCCACGTCAGGCCGGGGTCGGCCGGGTCGGCGAAGCGCCAGGAGTCCACGAGCACGAACCCCTCCACGGGCCCCGCCGTCTCGTAGCCGCAGGCCAGGCGCAGCTCGTCCGAGGTGGCCACCGCGTTGAAGTCCCCGGTGAGCACGGGCGGGTAGCGCTCGCCCTTGCGCCGGCTCGCGGCCACGAAGGGCACCAGCCGGCGCACCTGCGCCACGCGCACCGCCGACTCGGCGGGCGAGGAGTTCAGGTGCGTGGTGGTGAACGGCAGCGGCCGCCGGGGGGTGTCCACGAGCACCTGCAGGGCGGTGCGCCCCTCGTCCTCGTGCCCGCCGGCGGGCAGCTGCAGGACGCGCTGCTCCAGCAGCGGGTACCGGCTGAGCACGGCGTTGCCGAAGTCCACGGCGCCCGCGTCCGGGTCGTGCGGGGACAGCCGCCGCTGCCAGCGCGCGGGCCGCGGCGAGGGCGACCACGCGGCCCGCATGCCCAGGCGCTCGGCGAGCCAGTGCGCGAGGTTCTCCCCGCCGGGGCCGCCGGTGGCCCACACCTCCTGCAGACCCACCACGTCGGGACGGTGCTCGGCGAGGACGGCGAGGATCGCCTCCCGGCGGGCGCGCCAGTCGCCGAAGCGCCACCAGACGTTCCAGGTCATGATCCGCAGCGGTCGGCCGGCGGGCAGGGGTTCGGGTGCGCTCATCTCACCCCGCAGTCTCCCAGCGCGCCGACGACGGCGGCGGCTGGGGTCGGCCGCCGCTCAGGCACCCGGGCCCGGGCCGGTGGTGCTGGTGCCGGTGGGCAGCGGCAGGCCGTCCTCGCCGGTGGCGGGCAGGCCGGGCAGGTTCACGGTGGTCCCGCCCCACCCGCGCGCGGCACCGGCGGCGCGCAGCACGCCGGCGGCGGCGAGGTCGCGGTCGGCGCGCGAGGCCGCGGCCAGGTCCGCGTAGACGGCGGTGAGCCGCTCCTCCACGGAGGCGGCCAGCAGGCGCGCGGCCTCGGCCGTGGGGGCGGCCGCGTCGTAGGCGGCCCGAGCCCCGACGGGCTCGGCCCCCCGGGCGCGCAAGGTGCTGGTGAGGTCGTCGCGGACCGCCCGGTGCGCGCCCGCCGCGTCCAGGGCCCGTGCGCGCAGCTCGTCCGCCAGGCGGCCGGCGACGAGCCCGTAGCACCACACCGCGGCGTGCTCGCCGGCCAGGACCGCCTGCAGGGCGGCCACGCCCTCGGCGTCGGCGGCGCCGGACGCGGTGGCGGCGGGTGCGGGGGCCGGGGCGAGCGGGACCGGCGGCGGGGGCGCGCCGGCGGCGGTCGCCGTCGCGTCCGCCAGCAGGGCCCGCGAAGCGGCCACCGAGCACAGCAGCCGGGCCATGCCGCCCCCCACCCCGGGCAGGGCGTCGAGGGCGCGCCCGGCGGCGGCGGCGAGCTCCTGCGCCAGGGCGCTCGCGTCCCCGGACGCGCCCGGCTGCGCGGACGCGGGCGCCACCGGGTCGGCACCCAGGGCGCGCAGGTGGGCCGTGCACGCGTCGACGACCGAGGCCGCGACCCGCTGCACGGCGGCGGGGGCGGTCGCCGGGGTGGCGCCCGCCCCCGCCGGCCCGAGGGTCAGGGCCCGCGCCAGCAGGCCGCGGGCGTCGTCCACGGCCCGTTCGCGGGCCTCGTCGTCGGGCCCCGGCTGCGCCGTCGGGGTGGGCTCCGTCCCGCTCACCCAGCGCACACCGCAGCCGGCGGCCAGGGGTGCGCCCGCCAGCGCCGCGAGAGCGGCCAGCACGGTGCGCCGGTCCGGTGCCCGGCGGGCCGCCGCGGGAGCGCGCTGCGCGGGACGGGTGGGGGCGGGCACCCCAGGATCGTGCCACGCGCGTGGTCGGGCGCCGGGCGCGCGCCGGGATACCCTGGGCAGTCGTCGTGGCGAGCGGCGGGTGGCCCCGCGGGGGAGCGCCCGCCGCTCGCGCGCGCAGAGCTCTAGAGCAGGGGAGGGGCGGTCGTGCCGTCGCTGGACGAGGCCGTGGCCAGGCAGCTGGAGGCCGTCTTCGCGGACGAGAGCCGCTCGGCCGGCCTGGCGCTGGAAGCGGTGGAGGTGTCCGTCGCGGGCCGCCGGCGCGTGGTGCGCGTGGTGGTCGACCTGGCCGGGGACGAGCCGGGTGAGGTGGACCTCGAGGCGGTCGCCGTCGTCTCCGCCGCGGTCTCCGAGGTGCTGGACTCCTCCGACGTCCTCGGCGCGGCGCCGTACACCCTGGAGGTCACCTCCCCCGGTGTCGACCGCCCCCTGACCACGCCGCACCAGTGGGCGCGCGCCCGCGGCCGCCTGGTGCGCGCGGTGCTCGCCGACGGCGGCGCGCTGCTGGGCCGGGTGGAGTCGGTGGACGCGCAGGGGGTCCTGCTGCGCCTGGAGCCGCAGCCGGTCAAGGGCCGCCCGCCGCGCGCGAAGGACGTGGGCGTGCCCCGGGAGGTGCCGTTCGCCGAGCTGGTGCGCGGTGAGGTGCAGGTGGAGTTCCGCCGCGCCGACGGCCCGGACGCACCGGTGGACGAGCTGGACGACGAGCTGGACGACGCGGGACGCGAGGACGAGCAGTGAACATCGACATGGCGGCGCTGCGGCTGCTGGAGCGCGAGCGGGAGATCCCGTTCGAGGCGCTCGTGCGGGCGATCGAGCAGGCGCTGCTCACCGCCTACCACCACACCGAGGACTCCCAGCAGCACGCCCGCGTGGAGCTGGACCGCAGCAGCGGTGAGGTGCGGGTGCTCGCCACCGAGCGCGACGCCGAGGGCGCCGTGGTCCGCGAGTACGACGACACCCCCGACGGCTTCGGCCGCGTCGCGGCCACCACCGCGCGCCAGGTGATCCTGCAGCGGCTGCGCGACGCCGCCGACGAGCAGGTGCTGGGGGAGTTCGCGAGCACCGAGGGCGACATCGTCTCCGGCGTCGTGCAGCAGGGCCGCGACCCGCGGGTGGTGCAGGTGGACCTCGGCTCCCTGGAGGGCGTGCTGCCCCCGGTGGAGCAGGTGCCGGGGGAGGAGTACCGCCACGGCAGCCGGCTGCGCTGCTTCGTGGTGAGCGTGAAGAGGGGGCCGAAGGGCCCGCAGGTGGTCCTGTCGCGCTCGCACCCGAACCTGGTGCGCCGGCTCTTCGCGCTGGAGGTGCCGGAGATCGCCGACGGCACGGTGCAGATCACCGCGCTGTCCCGCGAGGCGGGGCACCGCACCAAGATGGCCGTGCGCGCCACGCGCCCGGGCGTCAACGCCAAGGGCGCCTGCATCGGCCCGGTGGGGCAGCGGGTGCGGGCCGTGATGGCCGAGCTGCGCGGGGAGAAGATCGACATCGTCGACCACAGCGACGACCCGGCCACGTTCGTCGCCAACGCCCTGTCGCCCGCCCGGGTCACCTCGGTGGAGGTGGTGGACGCGCAGGCCCGCTCGGCCCGCGTCGTGGTCCCCGACTACCAGCTGTCCCTGGCCATCGGCAAGGAGGGGCAGAACGCGCGGCTGGCCGCGAAGCTGACCGGCTGGCGCATCGACATCCGGCCCGACACCGAGCAGCCGCAGGCGCCGGGGGCCGCGGGCGGGCGCTGACGGCCGCGCGGCTCCCGCGACCCGCCCGAGCGCGTGGCGGCGCTACACTGTCCCCATCGTTACACTCGCTGAGGCCGGTCGCTCCGACCGGCGATCCACCGCCCCCGCCGTCCGTCCCGCCTCCCAGAGCACGGGCACGGAACACGCGAGGACCTGCGTGGGTTGCCGTGAGAAGGGCACCCGGTCGACTCTGCTGAGGGTCGTCGTGGCGAGCGGCGAGGACCAGGTCCTCGTCGACGAGCGGCGGCGGCTCCCGGGCAGGGGCGCGTGGCTGCACCACAGCACCGCGTGCCTGGACCGGGCGGAGAAGCGCCGGGCCTTCGCCCGCGCGCTGCGACGCACCGGCCCCCTCGACACCTCCGGCGTGCGGTCCTACCTGGAACCGCCCACCGAAGGGGTCGTTCCCACCACCACCGATGAGAGCGGGTCGAACAGCTGATGAGCACCCGATGAGCTCGTGCAGATGAACCCCGACGACTGACGACGGTCCGCGCCCGGTAGTGGTGGCCCGGACCAGACAGGAGAGATGTGGCAAAGGTCCGGGTCTACGAACTCGCCAAGGAGTTCGGAGTCGAGAGCAAGGTCGTCCTGGCGACGCTGAAGGAGATGGGCGAGTTCGTCCGGTCGGCGAGCTCGACCGTCGAGCCGCCGGTCATCCGCCGGCTGAAGGACAAGTTCCCCGCGGACGGCGCCTCCGGTGGCGCACGTCCCACCCCGGCGGCGAAGCCGGGTCCGCGCCTGCCGCAGGGCGCCCGTCCGGGCCCCGTGCGCCCGGCCGCCCCCGCGGCTCCGCCCGCCCCCGCCGCACCGCCCGCCCCCGCCGCTCCGGCGGCCGGCGACGGTGCGCCGCCTGCACCCGCTGCGGTGCCGTCCGCCCCGGCGCCGGCGAACCCGGCCCCGGCCGCGCCGGCGTCCCCCGCCTTCCAGGCACCCGCACCGTCGGCTCCCGCCTCGCCGCAGCAGCGGCCGGCCGTGCCCGGTGCGACCCGTCCGGTGCCCGGCGGTCCGCGTCCGTCCACGCCTCCGGCCGCCGGTGGCCCCGGTGCCGGCACCAGGCCGGGAGCGCGTCCGGGTGGACCCGCCACCCCCGGCGCCCGTCCCGGTGCTCCCGCCGGCCCGGGGGCGCGTCGTCCCGGACCGCCCGAGCGCGCCGAGCGCCCGGGGCCCGGTGGTGACCGCCCGCGCGGCGACCGTCCCGAGCGCGGCGAGCGCCCGGACCGCGGCGAGCGCCCGACTCCGGGTGCGGGCCGTCCCGGTGCCGCCGGCGGTGCCCGTCCGGGTGCTCCGCGCCCGGGCAACAACCCCTTCGCGAACAGCCAGGGCATGCCGCGCCCGCAGGGCGGTGCGCGCCCGGGCAACAACCCGTTCGCGAACAGCCAGGGCATGCCGCGCCCGCAGGGCGGCCCCCGCCCGGGTGCTGCCGGCCCCGGTGGTCCCCGTCCGGGTGCTGCCGGCCCCGGTGGTCCTCGTCCGGGTGGACCCCGCCCGAACCCCGGCATGATGCCGGCGCGCCCGACGGTCGGCCGTCCGGGTGCTCCCGCCGGTCGTCCGGGTGCTCCCGGACGCGGTGGCCCCGGTGGCGGTCGCGGTGGCTTCGGCGGTCGTCCCGGTGGCGGCCCCGGTGGCACCGGTGGCGGTTTCCAGGGTCGTCCGGGGGGTCCCGGGCGCGGTGGCCGCGGCGGTACGCAGGGTGCGTTCGGTCGCGCCGGTGGCCGTCCGGTCAAGGGCCGCAAGTCCAAGCGCGCCAAGCGCCAGGAGTACGAGGCGATGCAGGCCCCCTCGGTGGGGGGTGTGCAGGTCCCGCGCGGGGACGGCTCGACGGTCGTCCGCATCCGCCGCGGCGCCTCGCTGACCGAGTTCGCCGACCGCATCGACGCGAACCCCGCGTCGCTGGTCACGGTGCTGTTCCACCTCGGTGAGATGGCCACCGCCACGCAGTCGCTGAACGAGGACACCTTCCAGCTGCTGGGTGCCGAGCTCGGCTACGTCATCGAGGTCGTCTCCCCGGAGGACGAGGAGCGCGAGCTGCTCGCCGGGTTCTCCATCGACCTGGACGCCGAGCTGGAGGCCGAGGGCGACGAGGAGCTCGAGTCGCGTCCGCCGGTCGTCACCGTCATGGGTCACGTCGACCACGGCAAGACGAAGCTGCTGGACGCCATCCGCTCCACCGACGTGGTGGCGAAGGAGGCCGGGGGGATCACCCAGGCCATCGGCGCCTACCAGGTCGTCAAGGAGCACGAGGGCGTCGAGCGGCCGATCACCTTCATCGACACCCCGGGTCACGAGGCCTTCACGGCCATGCGTGCCCGTGGTGCCAAGGTGACCGACATCGCCATCCTCGTGGTCGCGGCCGACGACGGCGTGATGCCCCAGACGATCGAGGCGCTGAACCACGCCCAGGCGGCGGACGTGCCGATCGTCGTGGCGGTCAACAAGGTCGACAAGGAGGGCGCGAACTCGGCGAAGGTCCGTCAGCAGCTCACCGAGTACAACCTGGTGGCCGAGGAGTACGGCGGCGACACGATGTTCGTCGACGTCTCCGCGAAGCAGGGCACGGGCCTGGACGACCTCCTCGAGGCCGTCCTGCTCACCGCCGACGCTTCGCTGGACCTGCGGGCGAACCCCGACAAGGACGCTCGCGGTGTGGCGATCGAGGCGAGCCTCGACAAGGGGCGCGGTCCCGTCGCTACGGTGCTGGTCCAGTCCGGCACCCTGCACGTCGGTGACGCGATCGTCGCCGGCACCGGGTACGGCCGCGTGCGCGCCATGCTCGACGAGCACGGCACCTCGCTGTCGGAGGCGACCCCGTCGCGTCCGGTGCAGGTGCTGGGCCTGACGTCGGTGCCGGGTGCGGGCGACACGTTCCTCGTGGCGCCCGACGACCGCACCGCCCGGCAGATCGCGGAGAAGCGCGAGGCGGCCGAGCGCAACGCGGCTCTGGCGAAGGCGCGCAAGCGCATCACGCTGGAGGACTTCACCAAGGCGTTGCAGCAGGGCAAGGTCGAGACCCTCAACCTCATCCTCAAGGGTGACGGTGCGGGCTCGGTCGAGGCACTCGAGGACGCCCTGCTGAAGATCGACGTCGGTGACGAGGTCGAGCTGCGCGTCATCGACCGCGGTGTCGGGGCCATCACGAAGAACAACGTGAACCTCGCCGTCGCCTCGAACGCGATCATCCTCGGCTTCAGCGTCCGCCCGGAGCAGCAGACCAAGGAGTACGCGGACCGCGAGGGTGTCGACATCCGCTACTACTCGGTCATCTACCAGGCGATCGAGGACGTCGAGAACGCGCTGCGCGGCCTGCTCAAGCCGGAGTTCGAGGAGGTCCAGCTCGGGACGGCGGAGGTCCGCGAGGTCTTCCGCTCCTCGAAGTTCGGCAACATCGCCGGCTGCCTCGTCCGGTCGGGGCTCATCCGCCGCAACACCAAGGCGCGCGTGCTGCGCAACGGTGTCGTGCACGGGGACAACCTGACCATCGAGTCGCTGCGACGGTTCAAGGACGACGCGACCGAGGTCCGCGAGGGCTTCGAGTGCGGTATCGGCCTCGGGTCGTACAACGACATCCAGGTCGACGACGTCATCGAGACGTTCGAGATGCAGGAGAAGCCGCGCTCCTGACGCGGTGATCGACGGCCGGGGCGGGACCTCCCTCCCGCCCCGGCCGTTCCCGTCCGCCCCTGCGGGCGGGGCGGGCGAGCCGCGCGGGGGAGGCCGCACCCCCCCACGTGTTCACAGGCACCCTGACGTTCGACCTCCTCCTCGGCGACGTGCACTCGCTCAAGGGCAAGCGCAGCATCGTGCGGCCGCTGGTCGCCGAGCTGCGCCGCTCCTTCGACGTGGCCGCCGCCGAGACCGGCTCCCTCGACCTGCACCGGCGCGCCGAGGTGGCCGTGGCGGTCGTCGCCCCCGACGCCGCCCGGTGCACCGACGTGCTGGACCGCTGCGAGCGGCTGGTCGCGGCGCACCCCGAGTTCCAGATCCTCTCCACCCGGCGGCAGTTCCTGTCGTCGGACGACTGAGCACCTCCAGGAGGGAAGTCCCGTGGCGGACCCCACTCGCGCCCGCAAGCTCGCCGACCGCATCAAGGTCGTCGTGGCCGAGGCGCTCGAGAAGCGCGTGAAGGACCCCCGACTGGGGTTCGTCACCATCACCGACGCCCGGGTCACCAACGACCTGCAGCACGCGACGCTGTACTACACGGTGCTCGGCAGCGACGAGGAGCGCGCCGGCACGGCCGTGGCCCTCGAGAGCGCCAAGGGCGTGCTGCGCGCGGAGGTCGGCAAGCGCACCGGCGTGCGCCTGACCCCGACGCTGACGTTCGCCAGCGACGAGGTCCCCGAGACGGCCACCCAGATCGAGGAGCTGCTGCGCGCCGCGGCCGAGCAGGACGCCCGCGTGGCGGCCCTGGCCGCCACGGCGCAGCCGGCCGGTGAGGCCGACCCGTACAAGAAGCCGGTGGTGGACGACTTCGACGACGAGGACGACGACCTCGACGAGGACGACGACCTCGACGAGGACGACGAGGACGGCGGCGCCCCCGGCGACCGCCCGCTGCCCTGAGCGCTGCGGCTGCGGGCGCCGGGCGCCCGCAGGTGGGCGACGGGATCCTCGTGGTCGACAAGCCGGCGGGCTGGACCAGCCACGACGTGGTGGGCCGCTGCCGGCGACTGCTGGGAACCCGCCGCGTCGGGCACGCCGGCACCCTGGACCCCGCCGCGACGGGGGTCCTGGTGCTGGGCGCCAACCGGGGCACGAAGTTCCTCACGCACCTGGTGGCCCACGACAAGGCGTACACCGCCACCGTGCGGCTGGGCCTGGCGACGACCACGGACGACGCGGAGGGCGAACCGCTGGGTGAGCCCTCGGACGCCACCGGCCTGGGCGCGGACGCGCTCGCCGCGGCGGTGGCGGCCCTGACCGGGGACCTGCGGCAGGTCCCCAGCTCCGTCAGCGCCATCAAGGTCGACGGCAAGCGCTCCTACGCCCGGGTGCGCGAGGGCGAGGCCGTGGAGCTGCCCGCGCGGCCCGTGACCGTGTCCCGCTTCGAGGTGCACGCCCGGCGTGCGGACGGGCCGTTCGTGGACCTCGACGTGGAGGTCGAGGTCTCCAGCGGCACCTACGTCCGGGCGCTGGCCCGCGACCTCGGCGCCGCGCTCGGCGTCGGCGGTCACCTCACGGCGCTGCGCCGCACCCGCTCCGGGCCCTTCACCCTCGCCGAGGCGCGTGCGCTGGCCGAGGTGGAGGCGGCTCCGGCCGTCACACCGCTGGCGGAGGTGGCCCGGCGGTTGTTCCCCGTGCGCGACCTCGACGACGGCGAGGCGGGGAAGGTCGCGCACGGCGGCTTCACGGCGCCCTCCGGCCACGACGGCCCGGTCGCCGCCTTCGCGCCGGACGGCACGCTGGTGGCGGTGCTCGGCGACACCGCCCGCGGGGCCAAACCGCTGCTGGTGCTGACCCCCGCGGGCTGACGGGGCTCACACCAGCGTGTAGCCGCCGTCGACGGCGATGGACTGCCCGGTGATGTAGCCGGAGGAGTGCGACGCGAGGAACGCGACCAGCCCGTCGAGGTCCTCCGGCTCGCCCATGCGCCCCAGCGGGGTCAGCTCCTCCCACCGCCGGCGCAGGTCCGGGTTCGCCTCGGTGAACTGCCGCGTCATGTCCGAGAGGAAGTAGCCCGGCGACACGGCGTTCACCCGCACGCCCGTCGCCGCCCACTCCACGGCCAGCGACGCCGTGAGGTGCGCGACCCCCGCCTTGGAGGCGTTGTACGCGGCCTGGTGCTGCGGCACGTTGACGATCGTCGCGGACATCGAGGCCACGTTGACGACCGCTCCCCGGCCGGCCGGCACGGCGCGGCGGCCGAACGCCTGGCAGGCCAGGAACGTCCCCGTCAGGTTCACGTCGAGGACCCGGCGCCACTGCTCCACGGGCTGCTCCAGCGCGTGGGCCCACACGGCGACGCCCGCGGCGTTCACCAGGACGCGGGGGGTGCCCAGCTCGGCCTCCACCCGCTGGAAGGCCGCCTCGAGCGAGTCGGGGTCGGTCACGTCGGTGACCGCCCCGAACGCCGCGACCCCGGTCTCCGCGTGCAGGCGCGCGCCCTCCTCCTCGACGGTGCCCAGCAGGTCGAGCAGCGCCACGGACATGCCCTGCCGGGCCAGCGCCGCGGCCATCGACCGGCCCAGCCCGCGGGCACCGCCGGTGACGACGGCGACGCCGCCGGCCAGGTCGGGGTGGACCGCTTCGCGCGCCGGGCCGCTCACCGGCTCAGCCCCTCCTTGGCGAACCGCAGCGCGTCGCCGGCCAGGGCCCGGTTGTCGGTCCAGAGGTTCCGCCAGATCGCCAGGGAGTTGGACAGGGTGGGGTGCACGACCTCGGAGGAGAACGACTCGAACGTCACGACGCCGTCGTACTCCACCTCGCGCAGGGCCGTGAAGAACTCCGCCCACGGGACCGTCCCGGTGCCCAGCGCCCCCCGGTGCGACTCGCCGATGTGCACGTACCCGAGCTTGCCGGCGGCGGCGGCGGTGTGGACCGCCTCGGAGAACGACCGCTCCTCGATGTTCACGTGGTAGGTGTCCAGGTGGACGACGACGTTGTCGCGGCCGACGGCGGCGATGTAGTCGAGGGTCTGCTGCACGGTGTTGACGACGTTGGTCTCGTACCGGTTGCAGAACTCGATGCCCAGGGTGATGCCGGAGGCGGCGGCCTCGTCGGCCAGCCAGGCGATCGTCTCCTGCGAGTTCGCCATGCCCCGCTCGGTGACCGGGCCCGCGTACTTGCCGAGCTTGGAGTAGATCACCCCGCACAGGACGCTGCCCCCGACGTCGCGCACGACGCGCAGCGCCTGCCCCAGCCGCTCGCGCCCGCGGGCCACGACCTCGGGGTCCTCGCTGGAGACGTCGGTCGACTCGTCCAGGCCCAGGGACCCGCTGGCCCGCAACCCGTGCTCGCCCAGCAGGCGCGCCGTCGAGGCGGTGTCGAAACCGCTGGGGTCGATGAGGGCGAGCTCGATGAGGTCGTAGCCGGTCTCGGCGGTCGCGGAGATCGCAGCGCGCGCCTCGGCCTCGCTCCAGCCTCCCGTCCACACGAGGGCGTGGACGCCGTGGGTGGTGCTCATGGTCTTCCTCCCGGGGGTGGGGACGGCGGGGGTTCAGGGGTGCGTGCCGCCGCGCAGGGCGCGGCTGCGGTCGGCGATGTCGGAGCGGGCGAAGAAGCCGGCGAGCGAGTCGGCGGGCAGCGGCCGCACCCCGCCGGCGGCCGCGGCGGCCAGCCGCACCAGGGCCCCCTTGACGGTCATCCGGGTGACGGCGTCGACGGCCTCGGCGGTGGGTGCGTTGACCACGATGCCGTGGTTGCCCAGCAGGACCAGGCGGGGCAGCTCCCCGTACCGGTCGGCGTGGCGGACGACCGCGGCCAGGTAGCTGCGGCCCAGGTCGATGCCCGGCTGGGCGTAGGGCACGAACAGCGGCCGGCCCAGCACGACGGCCTCGTCGGAGTAGGCGAAGGACTCCCAGGCGCGGGCGGCGTGCCGGCCGGCCAGCAGGCCCGTCACGGCGGTGGGGTGGGTGTGGCCGACGAACTGCACGGCCTCGACGGCGCGCGCGGCGACGTGGACGGGCGTCTCGATCGACGCCCGCCGGCGACGGCCGGCGTGCTCGCCGGCGTCGAGGGCGGCGCTGAGGTCCTCCTGCGTGGCGGCGGGGTCGCGCAGCAGCTCCAGCACCCGCCCGGGGTCGACGACGGCGAAGTCCTCCGCGGTGGCGCGGGCCATGCCGGACCCGGACGTCTTGACGACCACGCGGCCGTCGGGCAGCAGTTGCGAGGTGTTGCCCTCGGCGAGGATGACCAGGTCGCGGTCCGGCTCGCCGAGGAGGTGGGTGAGGGACAGCAGTTCCGCGCTGACCAGGGCGGGGTCCCAGCGGGTGGCCGTGCTCGGGGTGCTCATCGCGTCTCCGTGGTGGCGGGTCGTCCGGTCGGGTCCACCCGCCGCGGCTCGCGGGCGGCGACGGCCCGGTCGAGCCGGGCGGCGGCCTCGGCCCAGGCGTCGGCGCCGGGCGCGCCGGCAGCGGTGTCGTCGGGTTCCAGCACGCGTCCCTCGGTGCTGGCGGCGACGACGCGGCGCAGGTCGGTCAGGTCCCGCAGTTCGCCCAGGGCGACGAGCTGCACGCCGGCGTTGCCGAGCGCGGTGGCCTCGACGGGCCCGCAGCGCACGGGCAGCCCGGTGGCGGCGGCCGTGGCCCGGGCCAGCCCGAGGTGCTGCGAGCCCCCGCCGGTGACGTGGACCGCGGTGGGCGCGGTCCCCGTCGCGGCGGCCACCTCGCCCACCACGGTGCGGTAGGTCAGCGCCAGGGAGTCCACGACGCAGCGGGCGACGGCGCCGGGCGTCTCCGGCACCGGCTCGCCGTGGGCGGCGCACCAGGCCCGGATCCGCCCGGGCAGGTCGCCGGGTGCGACGAACTCCTCCGCGTCGGGGTCCACGAGGCTGCGCAGCGGGGGTTCGGCCGCCGCCAGCGAGGCCAGGGCCGGGTAGTCCAGCACGACGCCCTCGCGGGCCCACCACCGCCGGCACTCCTGCAGCAGCCACAGCCCCGCCACGTTGCGCAGCAGCAGGTCCCGGTCGCCGTGGCGGTCCCCGGCGCCGGCCTCGCGGCTGAGGGCGGGGGAGCGCCGCGGCCCGGTGCCCGGGAGGACCTCCGCCCCGATCAGCGACCAGGTGCCCGAGGAGCAGAACAGCGCGCCGGGGGCGGTCGACGGCGTGGCGGCGACCGCGCTGGCGGTGTCGTGCGCGGCCGGGACGACGATCCGCGCGTCCCGCAGCCCGGCGCGGGCCAGGTCGCCGGTCAGGGGACCGGTGTCGGTGCCCGCGTCCACGACCTCGGGCAGGACGCGTTCCGGCACGCCCAGGTCGGCGAGCAGGCCGGTGTCCCACCGCCGGGCGCCCGTGTCGTAGGCGCCGGTCGTCGACGCGAGCGTCCGCTCGGTCGCGCGCGTGCCGGACAGCCGGTGGTGCAGGAGGTCGGGGAGCATGAGGAGCAGGTCGGCGCGGCTGAGGCGGTCGCCCTCCACGGCGTCGGCGTGCAGGCCGAACACCGTGTTGATGGCCTCCACCCGGGTCCCGCTCGCGTCGGTCAGCCGCTGCCGGCCGACCGTCCGCACCGCGGAGTCCAGGCCCCGCTGCTGCCGGGGGTCGCGGTAGCAGGTGGGGCGGTCCACCAGCGTGCCGTCGGCGTGCAGCAGCGCGTAGTCCACGCCCCAGCCGTCGACCCCGACGGAGGCGACGTCGGTGCCGGCGGCGAGCTCGCCCAGGGCCAGCGCGGTCCGGTCGAAGAGGTGGTCCACGTCCCAGCGCAGCGCGCCGTCGAGGTGCCCGGGTGCGTGCGCGAACCGGTCGACGGTGCGCCAGTGCAGGCGGCGGCCGTCGAAGGACACCGCGACCACCCGTCCGCTCTCGGCGCCGAGGTCGACGGCGGCCACGGTGCGGGCGTTCACGCGTTCCGGGCCGGGGGTTTCCCGGCGTGCGTACCTGTCACTGCGCACCACGTCCTCGTGACGGTTCCGCCCGCTGCGCCGCGACCGGAGTGAGTTCGGTGCTGTGAAAGCTAGCGCCGAGTCACACCGGCGGCAAGGGTCGCCGCGTTACCCTCGTCGCCGCAGCGGCGGGTGCCGCGGGGGAGGAGGCGCAGGTGTCCCTGGCGGGTACCCCGGACGCCGAGGCGCGGCGCGCGCGGTTGCGCGAAACCCTGCTCAGCCAGGGCGTCGTCCTCCTGGCCGACGCGGCACGCCTCTTCGAGGTGCACCCCATGACGATCCGGCGGGACTTCGAGGTCCTGGAGAACTCGGGTCTGGCCCGCAGGGTGCGCGGGGGCATCGTGAGCGCCGGCGGGGAGGGTTTCGCGCAGCGCCGCAACCGGCAGGCGGCCGCGAAGCGGCGCATCGGCCGCAAGCTCCTCGAACTCGTCGAGCCGGGGTTCTCCGTGGGCCTGGACTCCTCGACGACCGTCCACGCGCTGGCCGAGGTGTTCCCCGCCGGGCGGGGGCTGTCCGTCGTCACCACCGGCCTGGAGGCCTTCGACACCCTGCGCGGGCGCGGTGGGGTGCGCTGCTACCTGACGGGTGGTGAGCACGAGGAGGAGAACTCCAGCCTGGTGGGCCCGCTCGCGGTGAACGCGCTGCGGGCGTTCCACCTGGACGTCTGCTTCCTGTCCGCGCTGGGCGTGCACCCCATCAGCGGCACCAGCGAGTCCACCCTGGAGCAGGCGGGCGTGAAGGAGGCGATGGCCTCGGTGTCGGCCCGGGTGGTGCTGGCCGTCGACTCCGGCAAGCTCGGTGCGCGCTCGCGGGTCAGGGCGCTGCCCCTGGAACGGGCGGACGTCCTCGTCACCGAGCTCGACCCCGCCGACGAACGGCTCGAGGAGTACCGCGACCGGGTCGGGGAACTGCGCTGAGAGGAACGCCCGGGCCGGATCGTTGACGCGGTTGCACCCCCGACTTAACATCCTTCACAGCGCCGACCCGCGCACCGCGAACGCCGACGGTCACCGACGACCACGGGGCGCGCGATCGGGGACGTCCCGCCGGGTGCTCGTGCGGGCCGTCCTCCCACCACCTGAGGAGAGTCGATGAGGAACCTCCGATTCCTGGCGGCCGCGGCCACCACGCTCGTTCTCGCCGCCGGCACGACCGGCTGCACGTCGCGCAACGACACGGCCGCGGAGGGCGAGGCGGCCTCCGACGGGCCCGTGCGCATCGCGTTCGTGCCCAAGCTCCAGGGTTCTCCGTACTTCGAGGCCATGGACGCCGGTGCCCAGCGCGCCGAGGAGGAGTTCGGCGACATCGAGTGGCTCTACCAGGGCCCGACCACCGCCGACGCCGCGCAGCAGGCCGACGTCGTCCGCTCGTTCATCCAGCAGCAGGTCGACGTCCTCGTCGTGGCGCCCAACGACCCCGACTCCATGGCTCCCGTGCTGCAGGAGGCGCAGGCCGCGGGGATCGACGTGGCGACGTCCGACACCGACGCGCCGAACTCGGTGCGCGAGGTGTTCGTCAACCAGGCCACCGCCGACGGCATCGCCAAGCAGGTCGTCGACTCCCTGGCCGCCGCCATGGGCGAGACGGGGGAGTTCGCCATCGTCTCGTGCGGGGAGACCGCGGAGAACCTGAACTCCTGGATCGCCGCGGAGGAGGAGTACGTCGCCGCGGAGTACCCGGGCATGACGCTCACCGAGGTCGGTTTCTCCGGCGAGGACCAGGCCGCGAACGCGCAGATGGCGACGGACTACATGAACGCGAACCCGAACCTCAAGGGCCTCATCGGCCAGTGCACCACCTCGGCCGTCGGCGTGGCGCAGGCCGTCCGCGACGCCGGGAGGATCGGGGAGGTCTTCACCGTGGGTGTCGGCACACCGCAGTCGATGAAGCCGTACCTGGAGGACGGGTCGTCCTCCGCGTCGATCCTCTGGGACGTGGAGAACTTCGGCTACCTCACGGCGTGGGCCGGCCGGCAGCTCGCCCTCGGTGAGGGGTTCCAGGCGACGAACGAGGTCAGCGACGAGCTGGGCGCGGTCGAGTACGTCGAGGCGGAGAAGATGCTCGTCCTGGGGCCCGCGCTGGAGATCACCCCCGACAACGTCGACGACTTCGACTACTGATCGGGGACCCGTCCGTGAGCTCCGCCCCCGCCGCCCCGCGGATCCGCGTCCGCGGGGCGGCCAAGCGCTTCGGTGCCGTCCACGCCCTGCGTGCCGCCGACCTCGACGTGCACGCCGGCCGCGTGCACGCCCTCGTCGGGGAGAACGGGGCCGGCAAGTCGACCCTGGTGAAGATCCTCGCCGGCGCGGAGACGGCCGACGCCGGCAGCGTCGAGTTCGACGGCCGCGGCGTGCAGCTGTCCTCCACCTCCGAGGCGCTGTCGCTCGGCATCAGCACCGTCTGGCAGGAACCGCAGCTGTTCGACGAGCTGACCGTGACGGAGAACATCTTCACCGGCCGGGAGCTGCGCAAGGGCCTCGTGGTCGACTGGCGGCGCCAGCGCGAGGAGGTCGGGCGGCTGCTGGACCTCATCGGCCTGCCCGGGCACCTGGCCACCGTGCCCGTCGCGGAGCTGTCGATCGCGCAGGCGCAGCAGGTCTCCATCGCCAAGGCGCTGGCGCAGGACGCCTCGGTCCTCGTGCTGGACGAGCCCAGCGCGATCCTCACCGACGCCGAGATCGAGGTGCTGTTCGGCGTCGTGCGCAGGCTCACGGCCCGGGGTGTCGCGGTCGTCTACATCTCCCACCGCCTCGACGAGCTGTTCCGCATCGCCGACGAGGTGACCGTCATGCGCGACGGGAAGACCGTGGGCACCTGGGGGATCGGTGACCTGACGGTGCGGCGCATCGCCGAGCTCATGGTCGGCGGGGTGATCGACGAGCACCTGCGCCGCGACGCCGTGCTCGACCCGGGGGCGCCGGTGGTCCTGGAGCTCGACGACCTGACCGGCCCGGGGTACTCCGGCGTGCGCCTGCGGGTGCGGGCCGGCGAGGTCGTCGCCCTCTACGGGCTGGTCGGTTCCGGTGCCGCCGCGATCGCGGCGTCGCTGTGGGGGATGGTGACGCCCGTGAGCGGCCGCGTGCTGCTGGAGGGCCGCCCGGTGCGGCCCCGCTCGCCGAAGGAGGGGCAGGCGGCGGGCATCGCGCTGCTGCCGGCGGACCGCAAGCGGGAGGGGATGTTCTCCTTCCAGTCCATCGCGTTCAACGTCTCCGCCGGCCACATCGGGATGCTCAGCCGGCGGGGCCTGTGGTTCGACCGCCGCCGGGAGCGGGAGGTCGCGCGCTCGATGGTGCAGCGGCTGGCCATCAAGACGCCCAGCGAGCGGCAGGCCATCGGGGCGATGTCGGGCGGGAACGCCCAGAAGGCCGTCCTGGCGCGGCAGCTGGTGCGCCGCCCGAAGCTGCTGGTCCTGGAGGAACCGACGCAAGGGGTCGACGTGGGGGCCAAGGAGGAGATCCACCGGCTCGTGGCGGAGGTCGCCGGCGACGGCACCGCGGTCCTCGTCGTGACCTCCGACCTGCCGGAGGCCCTGCGGGTGGCGGACCGGGTGGTGGTCGTGCGCGGCGGCGCCACGACCGCCGAGTTCGGCCGCGACGCGACCCAGGTGGACGTGCTCGCCGCGGCGGCCGGCGACGACGCGCCGGCGCGCGGGAGCCGGTCGTGAGCGCGGGCACGCTGCAGCCGGCCGGGCAGCGGGACCGTCAGCGCCTGCGCGTGCTGCCCGCCCCGGTCTCGGGCGCCGAACTGGTGCTGCTGGGCGTGGTGGCGCTGCTGTGGGTGCTGCTGGGGCTGACGACGCCGGCGTTCCTGAGCGCCGCCTCGCTGCAGCCGTTGCTCTCCAACGTCGCCCCGATCGCGCTCGTGGGCGTGGGGATGACGTTCGTCATCGTCTCCGGCGGCATCGACGTCTCCGTCGCGGGGATGCTCACCGTCAGCGCCGTCCTGGTGGCCAAGGCCATGACGGGCGCGGACGTGTCGCTGCCGGTCGCCCTGCTCATCGCCCTGGGTTCCGGCGGGCTCATGGGCCTGGTGAACGGCCTGCTCATCGCCGTCGGCCGCGTGCACCCCATCATCATCACGTTCGGCACCGCGAACGTGTTCCTGTGGGTGGGGTTGCGCGTCTTCGACGCGCAGGTCGTCAACGGCCTGCCGCCCACGCTGGCCGTGCTGGGCCGCGGCCCGGAGGGCCGCCTGCTGGGCGTCCCCGTGTCCTTCCTGCTGGCCCTCGCGGTCGCCGCGCTCGCCTGGTGGTACCTGCGCTACACCGCCGGCGGCCGCCACGTGTACGCGGTGGGCAACGACGCCGCCGCCGCCCGGCTGGCCGGCATCCCGGTGCGCCGGAGGGTCGTGAGCGCCTACCTGCTCACCGGGCTGCTCGCCGGGCTGGCGGCGTGCGTCCTCATCGCCAACGGCACCCAGACCCTCGCCCCCAACGTCGGGGCCGGCAAGGAGCTGGCGGTCATCGCCGCGGTGGTCATCGGCGGCACGTCCATCACGGGTGGGCGCGGCACCGTCCTGGGGACCGTCCTCGGGGCGGTGCTCGTGCAGACCGTCACCAGCGGGGTCACCCAGCTCGGGCTGCCGTCCCAGCTGGCCGAGCTGTTCGTCGGCGTCTTCATCGTCGTGGCGGTCGGCGCCGACCTGGTCCTGCAACGACTGCGGAGGTCCGCGTGAGCACGTCGACGTCGTCCGGTCCGCGCACCGCCGCGCCGGCGGCCCCGTCGCGGTGGTCGTCCCTGGGGCGCACGGTCCTCACCCAGCGGGTCGTGCTGCTCGCGGTCCTCGTCGTGGCCGTCGTCGCGGTGTTCACGGCGCTGGACCTCGCGGGGCGCACCAGCGGGCCGTACAACCCCGACTACCTCGCCGGTTCCCTCATCAACGTCGTGCCGACCGCGATGCTGGGCCTGGCGGAACTGCTCGTCATCGTCTCCGGCCGCGGCGGGATCGACCTGTCCGTGGGGGCGATGGTCTCCCTCGTGGGCATGGGGTTCGGGTTCTGCTACGGCCTGTGGGGCTGGCCGCTGTGGGCGGCGGTGCCGGCGGCGGTGCTCGGCGGGGCCGTCCTCGGCGCCGTCAACGGCCTGCTCGTGGCGCACCTGCGCTTCCCGGCGCTCATCGCGACCCTGGCGACCTACTACGCGTACAAGTCCATCGCCATCGTCGTCAACGACCAGCAGCCCATCAACTCCCCGCGCGTGCAGGACCTGTACGCCACGGCCCGGTCGGTGGAGCTGCCCCTGATCGGGGCCCAGCTGCCGCTGTTCCCGCTGGGCGTGGTGCTGTTCCTGCTGCCCACGGTGGTGCTCGTCTGGTACGTCGTGGACCGCTCCCCGTACGGGCGCCGGCTGTTCGCCATCGGGACCAACGACGTCGCCGCCACCTGGGCGGGCATCGGCGTGGCCGCCACCCGGTTCTGGGCCTACGCGGGGGCGGGGGCGATCTGCGGCCTCGTCGCGGTCGTCACCGTCGGGCAGTTCGCCTCCGCGCGCCCCGACGCCGGCACCTCGGGCAACGGCATGGCGCTGCCCGCCATCACCATCGCCGTCCTGGCGGGGGTCGCCATCACCGGCGGCATCGGCCGGGTGTCGGGGGTCGTCCTCGCGGCGGTGCTGGTGGCCTGGCTCAACGCGGGCGTTCTGCTGACGTTCCCCGGGAACTCCGGGACGCGGCTGCAGCTGCTCGCGCTGGGTCTGCTGCTGGTGCTCGCCGCGCTGTTCAACGGCTGGACCAACCGCCGCTACCGGGTCGTCGGATGACCCGCGGCTGCGACCACCATCGACCGAGGAGGAGCACGTGGCGGTTCTCGACGCCTTCGACCTGACGGGGCGCAAGGCCCTGGTGACCGGTGGGAACCGGGGGCTGGGCCTGGCCTTCGCCCGCGGCCTGGCGGAGGCGGGCGCCGCCGTCGTCATCGCCGCGCGCGACGCCGCCCTGAACGAGGCGTCGGCCGCGCGGCTGCGCTCGGAGGGGCACACCGTGCACGTCGTCACCGGCGACGTCGTCACCGACGCCGAGCGGATCGTCGCCGGGTCCGTCGAGGCGCTGGGCGGGCTCGACGTCCTGGTGAACAACGCCGGCATCGCGATCCACCGCCCCTCGTTCGAGGTGAGCGACGAGGAGTGGCGCACGGTCGTCGACCTGAACCTCACCTCGCTGTGGAAGACCTCCGTGGCCGCGGCCCGGCACATGAAGGACCACGGCGGCGGCAGCATCGTGAACATCGGGTCGATCTCGTCGATCATCGTGAACCGCCCGCAGTGGCAGGCGTCGTACAACGCCTCCAAGGCGGGGGTGCACCAGCTGACGAAGTCGCTGGCCGCCGAGTGGGCGCCGCACGGCATCCGGGTCAACGCCGTGGCACCCGGCTACGTCAAGACCGACATGGCGCCCGTCGACCGCCCCGAGTTCCGGGCTCGCTGGATCGAGGACTCCGTCCAGCAGCGCTACGCGCTGCCCGAGGAGATCGCACCCACGGTCGTCTACGTGGCCTCCGACGCCGCCTCGTTCATGACCGGGTCCGTCGTCGTCGTCGACGGCGGGTACACGGTCTACTGAGCCCACCGGCCGACCGGGCCGGACGCGCGAGGCCGCCCCCGGGGACCTTCCCGGGGACGGCCTCGTCGGTGGTGGGCCTCAGACGGCGGCGGGCTCGGCGATGGCCTCCTCGACGCGACGTCGCGAGTTGAACCGCGCCAGGTCCAGGATGCCCTCGCGCTTGGCGACGATCGTCGGGACCAGCGCCTGGCCGGTGACGTTCACCGCGGTGCGGCCCATGTCCAGGATCGGGTCGATCGCCAGCAGCAGGCCCACGCCGGCCAGCGGCAGGCCCAGCGTGGACAGGGTCAGCGTCAGCATGACGGTGGCCCCGGTCAGGCCCGCGGTCGCGGCGGAGCCCACGACGGACACGAACGCGATGAGCAGGTAGTCGGTGATCGACAGGTCCACGTCGAAGAACCCGGCCACGAAGATCGCCGACAGCGCCGGGTAGATCGCCGCGCAGCCGTCCATCTTCGTGGTGGCACCCAGCGGCACCGCGAAGGAGGCGTACGAGCGCGGGACGCCCAGCTCCTCCTCGGTGACCCGCTGCGTCACCGGCAGGGTGCCGATGGAGGAGCGGGAGACGAACGCCAGCTGGGTGGCGGGCCACACGCCGGCGAAGAAGCGGCGCACGCTCAGGCCGTGCGCGCGCAGCAGCACCGGGTAGAGCACGAACAGCACCAGGGCGAGGCCGACGTAGATGTCCACGACGAACACCGCGAGCGGGCTCAGCGCGTCCCAGCCGTAGCTGGCGACGGCCCGCCCGAGCAGGCCGACGGTGCCCAACGGGGCCAGGCGGATGACCCACCACAGCACGGTCTGCACGATCGCCAGGGCGGAGCGGGCCACGGTCAGCACCGGCTCCGCCTTCTCGCCGACCTTCAGGATCGCGACGCCGAGCGCGATGGAGATGACGAGCAGCTGCAGGACGTTGAAGGACAGCGAGACGCCGTCGTCGGAGGCGGACGCCTGCAGGCCGAACAGGTTGCCGGGGACGATGCCCTGCAGGAAGTCCAGCCAGGAGCCGGTGCTGCTCGGCTCCTCGGCGGCCGTGGCCGCCACGGAGGTGCGGTCACCGGGGTCGGTGGCGATGCCCAGCGCGATGCCGATGCCGACCGAGATCAGGGCGGTGATGGCGAACCACAGCAGCGTCTGCCACGCCAGCCGCGCGGCGTCGGTGACCTGGCGCAGGTTCGCGATGGAGGTGACCACGGCCAGCACGACGAGCGGCGGCACCAGGGTGCGCAGCAGCGTGACGAAGATCGAGCCGATGGTGGACAGGGTGGTCGTCAGCCAGTTCGGGTCCTCGGCTGTGCCGCCCATCGAGCGGGCGATCGCGCCGAGGACGACGCCGAGGACGAGGCCGATGAGCACCTGGACGCCGAAGGGCGTCCGCTTCAGGGTGCGGATCACGGAGGAGCTCCTGGGTAGGGGTGGGTGTCGCGGTGGCGGGGTGCTGCGCACTCCGCTAGACCGCGCTCGCCGTCCTGCCCAGGTCGATGTGACGGCGCTCGGTGAGGTTCCATCCCGTGTCCATGCCGCTGGGGAGAATGCCACGGTGGCCCGGTCTGTTCCCCACCGGGCCACCCGGGTGCAGCAACCGGGCCGCGGCACCCCTCGCGGGCGCGCTCAGGAGGCCGCGGCCGCGCCGCTCGTGGGGTTCAGCACGACCACGGCCTTCATGCTCAGCGGGTCGGAGTCGGCGTTGAGGGCGTCCTCGACCTGCTCCAGCGGGTACCGGGCGGTGACCATCTCGTCCAGGTGCACCGCGCCGGCGGTGAACAGCGCGATGCCGCGCGGCCAGGTGTCCACGTAGCGGAACACGCCGGTCACCGTGATCTCCCGGCTGGCGACGAGGCCGACGGGGATCGGCATCTCGTCCGGGCCCATGCCCACCAGCACCGCCGCACCACCGGGGCGCAGCGCGCGGATGCCGGAGAGCACCGCGGGGGTGGCCCCGGAGCAGTCCACGAAGGCGTCCGCCCCCAGGGCGGCGATCTCGTCGGCGTCGTCGACGGGGTGCAGGGCGCGGGTGGCGCCGAAGGAGGTGATGCGCTCGCGGCGGGAGTCGACGAAGTCGGTGACGACGACGTCGGCCGCGCCGCGCGCCCGCACGGCCTGGGCCACCATCGCCCCGATGGGCCCGGCCCCCGCGACCAGCACCCGGTCGCCGGGGGTGACCTGCGCCTTGTGCGCGGCCCACAGCCCCACCGAGAACGGCTCCAGCAGCGCGGCGGCGTCGTCGGACATCGCGTCCGGCACGGGGTACGCCATGTCCGCGGGTGCGGTGACGTAGTCGCAGAACGTCCCGTCGACCGGCGGGGTGGCGTAGAACTCCATGTGCGGGCACAGGTTCATCCGCCCCGACCTGCACGCCCGGCAGTGCCCGCAGGGGCGTTGCGGGTCGATCGCGACGCGCTCGCCGACGCGCGCCTCGGAGACCCCGCGGCCCACCGCGACGACCCGGCCGGAGACCTCGTGACCGAGCACGAGGGGCTCCTCGACGACGAAGTCGCCGATGCGGCCGTGCTTGTAGTAGTGCACGTCCGAGCCGCACACCCCGACCGAGGCGACGCGCACCAGCACCTCGCCGTCGCCCGGGACGGGCACCGGCCGCTCCTGCAGCTCGATGACGCCCTGCTCCACCAGCACGCTCGCGCGCATGGTCTCCGCCACCGCGGGTCCCCCTCCGTCGGAGTGCCCGGCGGGACCGCCCCGCCGCGCCGGCGGACAGCCTGCCACGCCGCCCCGGCCCGCGGGACCGGGGCGGCGCGGGCGGCCTCAGCCCCGCTGCTGCAGGTAGTACCGGATGAGCGAGGCGGTCGAGGGGTCCTGGGACTCCAGGGCCGCGGTGTCCCCGGTCAGCGCGGGTGCGATCTCCAGGGCCAGCTTCTTGCCGAGCTCCACGCCCCACTGGTCGAAGCTGTCGATGCCCCACACCGCGCCCTCGACGAACGTGACGTGCTCGTACAGGGCGATGAGCTGGCCGAGCACCGACGGGGTCAGCGCCGGCGCCATGATCGAGGTGGTGGGCCGGTTGCCGGAGAAGGTGCGGGCGGCGACGACGTCCTCGGCGGTGCCCTCGGCGCGCACCTCCTCGGCGGTCTTGCCGAACGCCAGCGCCTTGGTCTGGGCGAAGAAGTTCGCCATGAACAGGGCGTGCACGTCGGCGTCGCCCCCGTCGCGGTCCACGAGCGGGTGCGCCGGGTTCGCGAACGCGATGAAGTCGCTCGGGACCACCCGGGTGCCCTGGTGGATGAGCTGGTAGAAGGCGTGCTGGCCGTTGGTGCCCGGCTCGCCCCAGAAGACCTCGCCGGTGGCGGTGGTGACCGCGGAGCCGTCGTAGCGCACCGACTTGCCGTTGGACTCCATGGTCAACTGCTGCAGGTACGCCGGGAACCGGTGCAGGTGCTGCGAGTACGGCAGCACCGCGTGGGTGTGGGCGTCGCAGTGGTTGACGTAGTAGACGTTCAGCAGCCCCATGAGCAGCGGCACGTTCGCGGCCGGCTCGGCCGTGCGGAAGTGCTCGTCGACGGCGTGGAAACCGGCGAGGAACTCGCGGAACCGCTCCGGCCCGACCGCCACGGCCAGCGACGTGCCGATCGCGGAGCCTACCGAGTACCGGCCGCCGACCCAGTCCCAGAACCCGAACGCGTTGGCGGGGTCGATGCCGAAGGCCTCGACCTTGTCCAGCGCGGTGGACACGGCCACGAAGTGCTTGGCGACCGCGCCGCGGCGGGCCTCGTCGTCGTCGGCCAGGGCGCCGGCGGCCGCCAGCCGCTCCCACAGCCAGGTGCGGGCCAGGCGGGCGTTCGTCAGCGTCTCCAGGGTGCCGAAGGTCTTGGAGGCGACGATGAACAGCGTCGTCTCCGGGTCCAGGTCCGCCGTCGTCTCGGCGACGTCGGTCGGGTCGATGTTGGAGACGAAGCGGCACTGCAGGCCCGCCTGCACGTACGGCTTCAGGGCCTCGTACGCCATGACGGGGCCCAGGTCGGAGCCGCCGATGCCGATGTTGACGACCGTGGTGATCCGCTTGCCCGTCACGCCCGTCCAGGCGCCCGAGCGCACCGACTCCGCGAACGCGGAGACCTTCTCCAGCTCGCGCTGGACGTCGGCGTCCACGTCCTGGCCGTCCACGACCAGCGCCGGCTGCGCGCCCGCCGGCCGGCGCAGCGCGGTGTGCAGCACGGCCCGGTCCTCGGTGACGTTGATGTGCTCCCCGGCGAACATGGCGTCGCGGCGGGCCGGCACGCCGGTCTGCTCGGCCAGCTGCAGCAGCAGCTCCACCGTCTCGTCGGTGACGAGGTTCTTCGACAGGTCCACCCGCAGGTCCGCCACCTCCAGCGTCAGCCGCTCGGCGCGCTGCGGGTCCTGCGCGAACCACCCGCGCAGGTCCGGGGTGGTGGCGGCGCGGTGCGCGGCCAGGGCCGCCCACGCGCTCGTCGTGGTGGGGTCGACAGGTCCTGCGTTCACGCGTCCGCCTCCAGCGCTCTCGGCCCGGCGTCCCCGGACCGTGGTGTCGTGGTGTCGTGGGTCTTTGCCGCACGAGACGTTATCGCCGCACCCGCCGACCGCGACCTCGGCGGGCGGCTGGCACAGTGTGCGGGTGCAGCGGTGGGACGGACTGGCAGACGTGGACCCCGGTTTCGGCCCGTCGGTGGTCACCATCGGCAACTTCGACGGGGTGCACCGCGGGCACGTCGCCGTGCTGGAGCGGGTGGTGCGCGCGGCCCGCCGGCGCGGCGTCGCCGCCGTGGCGGTCACCTTCGACCCGCACCCGCTGCACGTGCTCGTGCCCGAGCGGGCCCCGGGCCTGCTCACCGGCCTGGACCACCGCCTGGAGCTGATGGCCGCCTGCGGCCTGGACGCGGTGCTCGTGCTGCCCTTCACGCGGGAGCTGGCCGGTTGGAGCCCCGGGCGCTTCGTCGCGGACGTGTTCGTGCGGGCGCTGGGAGCGGTCGAGGTCGTCGTCGGCCACGACGTGCGCTTCGGGCGCGGCAACAGCGGCGACCTGACCTCGCTGCGCGAGCTGGGGGAGCGGCACGGCTTCGCGGTGACCGCCCTGGACGACCTGGGCGACGACGGCGCGCCGCCGCGCTGGTCGTCGACGGCGGTGCGCGAGGCCCTGGCCGCCGGGGACGTCGAGCGCGCGGCGGCCGTGCTGGGGCACCCGCACCGGGTCAGCGCCACCGTCGTGCACGGCGACCACCGCGGCCGCGAGCTGGGCTACCCCACCGCCAACCTCTGCGCCGAGGACGTCGAGGGCCTGGTGCCCGCGGACGGCGTGTACGCCGGGTGGCTGCACCGCCCCTCCGGCGAGCGCCTGCCCGCGGCGGTGTCGGTGGGCACCAACCCCACGTTCGACGGCGTCGAGCGGCGCGTGGAGGCGCACTGCGTGGACAGCACCGGCCTGGACCTGTACGGCGAGCGTGTCGCCGTGGACTTCCTGCACCACCTGCGCTCGACGCGCCGCTTCGACGGCGCCGAGGCCCTCGTGGAGCAGATGGCCCGCGACGTGCAGCGCTGCCGGGAGCTGCTCGGGCTCGTCTGAGCTGCTCCGCGTCGCCTCGGGGCCGTCGTGGTCGGGGCGCCCCCGTGGTCCAGGTGGGGGCCGGTGGCGGGTGCTGCGGCCGGCTCTCCGCCCGCGGCCGGGTGCACCGGCTCGCCCGGGTGCGCGGGGCGGGCTCCGGACGCCGGCCTCCGCACCCGCCACCGGCCGTGCGGCTCCTACCGTGGGCGGGGGGTGCCGGACCACCGACCGAGGTGGGGCAGGAGTTCCCCGCCACCCGGGGCGTGAGCCGAGCACGGGCCTCGCGGAGCCCTGCGCACCGGCTGGTAGCCTGAACGAGCCGTTCGACCGGCCGCGGACCCAGAGAGCCCGGGTGGATCAGCCCCGGAGCACCGCGCAACGAGACTCAGGAGAGCACCGTGCCCCTCGATGCCGAGACCAAGAAGAAGATCATGGCCGAGTACGCCACGAGCGAGGGCGACACCGGCTCGCCGGAGGTCCAGGTGGCGATGCTCACCCAGCGCATCCGCGACCTGACCGAGCACCTCAAGACGCACCAGCACGACCACCACAGCCGCCGCGGGCTGCTGCTGCTGGTCGGCCAGCGTCGCCGCCTGCTGCAGTACATGGCGAAGAAGGACATCAACCGCTACCGCTCGATCATCGAGCGGGTCGGCATCCGCCGCTGAGGCGGGGCGGGGGCGGTCCCACCGGGACCGCCCCCGCTGCTCGTCGCGCGCCCGGCCGTGGGCGGGTCCCGCAGCCGTTGCCGCGCGCGACCGCCCGACCCCGGGCAGACTCGGGGTGCTGACCCCAGCACCCCGTCAGCCGCACCGCGCAGCGTCGTGCCGGTCCTCGGTAGTGGCCTCCGGGCGCACAGCGCCCGTGGGCCTCGATCGAAGGCCGGACCGGCGGGGGGACGCCCCCCGCCGGGCACGCGCCGGTGCGGGCACCGCACCGATCACAGAGGAGGAACCCGTGGAGGGTCCCGAGATCACCGCCGCCGAAGCCGTCATCGACAACGGCTCGTTCGGCACCCGCACCGTCCGCTTCGAGACCGGCCGCCTGGCCAAGCAGGCCGCCGGCTCCGCCGCCGTCTACCTGGACGGCGAGTCCTTCCTGCTGAGCGCCACCAGCGCCGGCAAGTCCCCGAAGGACCAGTTCGACTTCTTCCCGCTGACGGTGGACGTCGAGGAGCGCAGCTACGCCGCCGGGAAGATCCCCGGCTCGTTCTTCCGCCGCGAGGGCCGCCCCTCGACCGAGGCCATCCTGACCTGCCGCCTCATCGACCGCCCGCTGCGCCCCAGCTTCGTCAAGGGCCTGCGCAACGAGGTCCAGGTCGTCGTGACCGTCATGGCGCTGCACCCCGACGACGCCTACGACGTCGTGGCCATCAACGCCGCGTCGCTGTCCACCCAGCTCGCGGGCCTGCCGTTCTCCGGCCCCGTCGGCGGTGTGCGCATCGCGCTGATCGACGGCCAGTGGGTCGCCTTCCCGCGCTACTCCGAGGTCGAGCGCGCCGTCTTCGACATGGTCGTCGCCGGCCGCGTCGTCACCGCCGCGGACGGCACCGAGGACGTCGCGATCATGATGGTCGAGGCCGAGGCGACCGAGAACTCCTGGACGCTCGTCAAGGAGCAGGGCGCCGCCGCCCCGACCGAGGAGGTCGTGGCGCAGGGCCTGGAGGCCGCCAAGCCGCACATCGCCGCGCTCGTCAGGGCGCAGGCCGAGGTCGCGGCGAAGGCCGCCAAGCCCACGGCGGAGTTCCCGCTGTTCCTGGACTACCAGGACGACGTGTACGCCGCCGTGGAGCAGGCCGTCTCCGGCGACCTCGCCCAGGCCCTGGCCATCGCCGGCAAGCAGGAGCGCGAGGCCCGCGTCGACGAGGTCAAGGCGCAGGTGCGCGAGTCGCTCGCCGAGCAGTTCGCGGGCCGCGAGAAGGAGATCTCCGCGGCCTACCGCGCGGTGCAGAAGAAGCTCATCCGCCAGCGCATCCTCACCGAGTCCGTCCGCATCGACGGGCGCGGCCTGGCCGACATCCGGACGCTGTCCGCCGAGGTCGAGGTGCTGCCCCGCGTGCACGGCTCGGCGCTGTTCGAGCGCGGCGAGACGCAGATCCTGGGCGTCACCACGCTGAACATGCTGCGCATGGAGCAGCAGCTGGACACGCTGTCGCCGGTGACGCGCAAGCGCTACATGCACAACTACAACTTCCCGCCCTACTCCACCGGTGAGACCGGCCGGGTGGGTTCGCCCAAGCGCCGCGAGATCGGTCACGGCGCCCTGGCCGAGCGCGCGCTGGTGCCGGTGCTGCCGGCCCGCGAGGAGTTCCCGTACGCGATCCGCCAGGTCTCCGAGGCGCTGAGCTCCAACGGGTCCACCTCGATGGGCTCGGTGTGCGCCTCGACCCTGTCGCTGCTGAACGCGGGTGTGCCGCTGCGCGCGCCCGTCGCGGGCATCGCGATGGGCCTGGTCTCCGACACCGTGGACGGCGAGACCCGCTACGCGGCCCTGACCGACATCCTCGGCGCGGAGGACGCCTTCGGCGACATGGACTTCAAGGTCGCCGGCACCAAGGAGTTCGTGACCGCCATCCAGCTGGACACCAAGCTGGACGGCATCCCCGCCTCGGTGCTCGCCGGCGCGCTGACCCAGGCCCGCGACGCCCGCCTGCACATCCTGGACGTCATGGCCGAGGCCATCGACGCCCCCGACGAGATGTCGCCCACCGCGCCGCGCATCATCACGGTGAAGGTGCCCGTCGACAAGATCGGCGAGGTCATCGGGCCCAAGGGCAAGATGATCAACCAGATCCAGGAGGACACCGGCGCCGACATCTCCATCGAGGACGACGGCACCGTGTTCATCGGCGCGGTCGACGGCCCCTCGGCGGAGGCGGCCCGCGCGGCGGTCAACGCGATCGCCAACCCGACGATGCCCGAGGTCGGCGAGCGCTACCTCGGCACCGTCGTGAAGACGACCACCTTCGGGGCGTTCGTCTCGCTGCTGCCCGGCAAGGACGGCCTGCTGCACATCTCGCAGCTGCGCAAGCTCTCCGGTGGCAAGCGCGTCGACAACGTCGAGGACGTCGTCGCGGTCGGCCAGAAGGTCCAGGTCGAGATCGCGGAGATCGACCCGCGCGGCAAGCTCTCCCTGGTCCCGGTCGTGGCCGAGGAGGACGCGGCGGCCGCCGAGGGCGCCGCGACCACCGACGACGCCGCGACGGCCGACGCCTGACCGTGCCGGCCCACCACGACGCCCCCGGCCCCGTCGCCCTCCCCACGGAGGCGGCGGGGCCGGGCCCCGTCACGACGACCCTGTCCGACGCGGACGGCGCGCTCGTGCGGCGCACCGTCCTGCCGTGCGGTGCGCGGGTGCTGACCGAGGCGATGCCCGGCCAGCGCTCGGCGAGCATCGGCTGCTGGGTGGGTGTCGGGTCCCGCGACGAGACCAGCGGGCACTACGGCTCCACCCACTTCCTGGAGCACCTGCTCTTCAAGGGCACCGAGCGCCGCGACGCGATGGACATCGCCACCGCCTTCGACGCCGTCGGCGGCGAGGCCAACGCCGCCACCGGCAAGGAGCACACGACCTACTACGCGCGGGTGCTCGACACCGACCTGCCGATGGCGATCGACGTGGTGACCGACATGGTCACCTCCGCGGTGCTCGACGACGACGACTTCAGCTCCGAGCGCGAGGTCATCCTCGAAGAGCTGGCGATGAACGAGGACGACCCGGGCGACCTGGCCCACGAGAAGTTCGCCGAGCTGGTGCTGGGCGACCACCCGCTGGCCCGGCCCATCGGCGGCACCCCCGAGACGATCCGCGCGGTGGGCCGCGACGACGTCTGGGCCCACTACCGCGAGCACTACCGCCCCTCGACGCTCGTGTTCACCGCCGCCGGCGGCCTGGACCACGAGGAGGTCGTGGAGGCGGTGCAGCGCGAGCTGTCCCGCGCCGCGGGCGACCTGCACGACGCAGCCCCGGCGCCGCGCCGCGTCTCCAGCGGCGTGTCGGGCGGGCTGCCGCAGGGCCGTGCCCTCGTCGTCGAGCGCGCCACCGAGCAGGCGCACGTCCTGCTGGGCACCACCGGCATCACGGCGACCGACGAGCGGCGCTTCACGCTGAGCGTCCTCAACGCCGTCCTGGGCGGCGGCATGAGCAGCCGGCTGTTCCAGGAGGTGCGTGAGAAGCGCGGTCTGGCGTACTCGGTGTACTCGTTCAACGCGAACTACGCCGACTCCGGCTACGTGGGCCTGTACGCCGGGTGCTCCCCGGCCAAGGCCGCTCAGGTCGCCGAGCTGATGCTGGCCGAGCTGGCCGAGCTGGCCGACTCGCCGCTGGAGGCCGAGGAGCTGGAGCGCGGCATCGGCCAGCTCGCCGGCGGCATGGTGCTGGGCCTGGAGGACTCCGGCTCGCGCATGAACCGCCTGGGCAAGTCCGAGCTGGTGCACGGGCAGTTCCTGGACGTGGACGGCGTCCTGGCCCGGTTGCGCGCCGTCACCGCCGAGGACGTGCGCTCCATGGCCGCGGACCTGCTCTCGCGGCCGCGCTCGGTGACCGTGGTCGGCCCCTTCGCGGACGACACCGCGTTCCGCGCGGTGGTGCGGTGAGCACGCCCGGCGCCCCGCTGCGCGTGGCGGTGACCGGGGCGCGCGGGCGCATGGGCTCGCAGGCCGTCGCCGCCGTGGAGGCGGCGCCCGACCTGCACCTGGTGGCGGCCCTGGGTCGCGGCGACGACCTCGCCGCGGCCGCCGGCGCCGACGTGCTCGTGGACCTCACGGTCCCGGGCTCGGTGATGGGCAACGTGCAGTGGGCGCTGGAGCACGGGCTGCACGTGGTCACCGGCACCACCGGGTGGACCGACGAGCGCGTCGCGCAGGTCGAGGCGTGGCAGGGCGCCGCGGGGCGCAACGTGCTCATCGCCACCAACTTCGGCCTGGGCGCGGTGCTCGTCATGCAGTTCGCGAAGCAGGCCGCCCGCTTCTTCGAGTCCGTCGAGGTCGTCGAGCTGCACCACCCCGGCAAGGTCGACGCCCCGTCCGGTTCGGCGATCCGCACGGCGCAGCTGATCGCCGCCGCCCGCGCCGAGGCCGGGCTGGGCCCCTCCCCGGACGCCACCGAGCAGTCGCTGCCCGGTGCCCGGGGCGCCGTCGTGGACGGGGTGCACGTGCACGCGGTGCGGATGCGCGGCATGACCGCGCACCAGGAGGTCGTGCTCGGCGGGCCGGGGGAGACCCTGACCCTGCGCGACGACACGTACGACCGGGCCGCCTACATGCCCGGCCTGCTGCTGGGCGTGCGGCAGGTCGCCTCCCGCCCGGGCGTCACCGTGGGGCTCGAGCACTACCTCGACCTCGGCTGAGGGGGCGGCGTTGCGCACCAAGGTCGTCGTGGCGGTGTCGTGCGCGGCGCTGCTGTTCTACTTCGTGCTGCTGGGGCGGCTCGGGATCGAGCTCATCGGCACCGGGAACTGGGCCGGCGTGCTCCTCGGCGCCGCCGTCCTGGTCCTGCCGCTGGTGGCCGCGTGGGCGGTGGTGCGCGAGCTGCTGTTCGGGCGCGCCACCGAGCGGCTGGGCCGCGAGCTCGCCGAGCGCGGTGAACTGCCCGCCGACGACCTGGAGCGCACCGCGACCGGTCGTGTCGACCGCGCCGCGGGCCAGGCGATGTTCGAGCGGTACCGCGCCGAGGTGGAGGCCGACCCGGGCGACCCGGGCGCCTGGTACCGCCTGGCCCTGGCCTACGACGCGGCGGGCGACCGCCGCCGGGGTCGCGCCGCCGCCCGCCACGCGGTGAAGCTGCGCGCGCAGCGCTCCTGACGCCCGGGGCGCCGCGGTGGCGGGGGGACCCCTCCCGCCACCGCGGTGCCCTCAGTGCGCGGTGCGCACCCGCGGGGCCGGTTCGCGCCCGGGCGGCTGCGGGGGGCGCGGCAGCAGCGGCCTGCGCTCGCGCACCGGCAGGGTCACGGGGGCACCGCTGCGGACCACGACCTCCTGGCCGGCGTGCCGCAGCCGCACCGAGGCTTCCGGCCCGTCGTGCACCTCGTACGTCGCCTCGTGGGCGCGCACCGTCACCCGCAGCGTGAGGCCGCGCCAGCGCACCGAGAACCGCAGGCGCGAGATGCCGTGCGGCAGCGCCGGGTCCAGGGACAGCTCCCCGGCGGTGTCGCGCAGGCCCCCGAAGCCCTGCACCAGGGCCATCCACGTCCCGGCCAGGGACGCGATGTGCAGGCCGTCGGCGGTGTTGTGGTGCAGGTCGCGCAGGTCGACGCTGGCCGCCTCGTACGTGTAGTCGTGCGCCAGCTCGAGGTGGCCGGTCTGCGCGGCCAGCACCGCCTGCACGCACGCGGACAGGGAGGAGTCGCGCACCGTGCGGCGCTCGTAGTAGTCGACGTCGCGGGCGAAGTCCTCCTCGCTGAAGCGGTCGCCGAACCAGAACAGCGCCATGCCCAGGTCGGCCTGCTTGCAGACCTGGTGCCGGTACAGGTCGAAGTACGGCACGTGCAGCAGCAGCGGGTACTCGCGGCGGTGCTCGAAGTCCCACTCGGGCAGGCGGGTGAACCCCTCGTGCTGCTGGTGCACGCGCAACCGCTCGTCGTAGGGCACGTGCACCGCCTCGGCGGCGTCGACCCACCGGGCCGCCTCCTCCAGGTCCACGCCCAGGTCACGGGCCCGGTCCTGCCGGCGGCGCACGGCGGCCGCCGCGACGGACAGGTTGTGCGCCGCGGCCAGGTTGGTGAAGAGGTTGTCGTCGACCACCGCGGTGTACTCGTCCGGGCCGGTCACCCCGGCGACGTGCCAGGCGCCGTCGGCGTCGTGGTGCCCCAGGGACATCCACAGCCGCGCCGTCTGCACGAGCACCTCCAGGCCGCCGTCGGCCTCCAGGCAGTCGTCGCCGGTGACGACGCGGTAGCGCTCCACCGCGGCGGCGATGTCGGCGTTGACGTGGAAGGCGGCCGTCCCGGCGGGCCAGTAGCCGGAGCACTCCTCGCCGCGGATGGTGCGCCACGGGAACGCCGCACCGGCCAGGCCGAGCTCGCGGGCGCGCGCGCACGCCTTGTCCAGGGTGCTCCACCGCCAGCGCAGCGCATCGCGCGCCGCGTCGGGGGCGGTGTAGGTGAGCACCGGCAGGACGTACGCCTCGGTGTCCCAGAAGATGTGCCCGTCGTAGCCCGGACCGGTCAGGCCCTTGCCGGGGATGCCGCGCCCCTCGCTGCGCGCCCCGGCCTGCAGCACGTGGAACAGCGCGAACCGCACGGCCTGCTGCACCTCGGCGTCGCCCTCGACGTCCACGTCGGCGGCGTCCCAGAACGCGTCCAGGTACTCGCGCTGCTCGCGCAGCAGACCGTCCCAGCCGGTGTAGCGGGCGCCGCTGAGGGCGCCGGCGACCTGGTCGCGCAGCGCGGGGTGCGAGCGCTGCGAGGACCAGCCGTACGCGAGGTGCTTGACCAGGCGGACCGGCTGACCGGGCTCGGCGGTGACCACGAACGTGGTGCGGGCCCAGTCCTCCGAGGTGCTGGTCTCGGCCTCCACCCGGCCGGTGGCCTCCAGGGTGTTGTCCATGCCGGCGGCGATCTGCAGCCCGCTGGCGCGCGTGCGGTGCACGAGCGTGGCCGAGGTGGGGCCGTTGTCGCGCTCCACCGCAGCCAGCGGGGAGTTCAGCACGGCGGCGACGCGCGGGTCGCGCTTCTTCGCCGGCACGGCCTCGTTCGCGACGAGCTCCGACTGCAGGGTCAGGCGCACGGGCCCGTCCACGGCCTCCACGACGTACTCGATCGCGGCCACCGCCCGCTGCACGAACGAGACCAGGCGGGTGGAGCGCACCCGAACACGCCGGCCGGCGGGGGAGACCCAGTCGGCGGTGCGCGTGAGCGTGCCGGCGCGCAGGTCCAGGACGCGCTCGTGCGAGAGCAGTTCGCCGTAGCGCACGTCGAACGGCTCGTCGTCGACGAAGAGGCGCACCAGCTTGCCGTTGGTGACGTTGACGACGGTCTGGCCGACCTCGGGGTAGCCGTACCCGGCCTCGGCGTAGGGCAGCGGGCGGTCCTCGTAGAAGGAGTTCAGGTAGGTGCCCGGCGTGCCGTGCGGTTCGCCCTCGTCGAGGTTGCCGCGCATCCCGATGTGCCCGTTGGACAGGGCGAAGACGGACTCCGTCTGCCCCAGCAGGTCCAGGTCCAGGCCGGTCTCGCGCACGTGCCACGGTTCGACGGGGAAGGTGTCCGGGCCGATCACCGGCTGCCCTCGTCGAGCAGTTCGGCCAGGTCCTGCACGACGACGTCGGCGCCGTGCTCGCGCAGGGCGTCGGCGTGCCCCACCCGGTCCACGCCCACCACCACGCCGAACGCCCCGGCGCGGCCGGCCTCCACGCCGGAGAGCGCGTCCTCGAACACCGCCGCCCGCTCGGGCGGCACGCCCACCCGGCGCGCGCCTTCCAGGAACGTGTCGGGAGCGGGTTTGCCGGCCAGGCCCAGCTCGTGCAGCGTCACGCCGTCCACGCGGTCCTCCACGAACTCCGCCAGGCCGGTCACCTCCAGCACCTGGCGCGTGTTCGCGCTGGAGGACACCACGACCCGGCGGAGCCCGGCGTCGCGGGCGGCGCGCAGGTAGCGCCGGGAGCCCTCGTACACCTCGACCCCGTCGCTGGCCAGGCGGTGCAGCAGGTCGGCGTTCTTGGCGTTGCCCAGGCCGCTGACCGTCTCGGTGCCGGGCGGGTCGTCGGGCGAGCCCTCCGGCAGGGTGATGCCGCGGCTGGCCAGGAAGTCGCGCACCCCGGCGGCGCGCGGCTTGCCGTCGACGTGGGCGCGGTAGTCGGCGTCGGGGTCGAAGGGCACGAACTCCTCCCCGGTGCGGGCGGCGCGCTCGCGCAGGTAGCCGTCGAACGCCGCCGTCCAGGCCGCGTTGTGCACCGCCGCGGTGTCCGTGAGCACTCCGTCCAGGTCGAACAAGAGCGCCTCGATGCCGTCCGGCAGTCCCAGCACGTCGCCTCTCCTCCCCGCGGGGGTCGCTCCGCCCGCGCTCCGACCCTAGGGGGACCGGGCCACCGGTGCAGTCCGGCTCCCGCGACGCCGCGGGACCCGCGCCGCCGGCGTCCCCTGCATCGTCACCCGCCCGTGGTGAACCGCGCGGAACCCGGGTAGGGGAGGGGCATGTGGTTCGACTCCTGGTCCGATCTCGCCCGCGTGCTCGCGGTGGGGGCCTGCGCCTACGTCACCGTCGTCGTCGTGCTGCGCCTGTCCGGCAAGCGCACCCTGGCCAAGCTCAACGCGTTCGACCTCGTCGTGACGGTCGCGCTCGGCTCGACGCTGGCCACGATCCTGCTCAGCTCCGACGTCTCCTGGGCGGAAGGGGCCGTGGCGCTCGTCCTGCTGGCCGGGCTGCAGTTCGCCGTCGCCTGGACGACCAGCCGCCTGCCGCGGGCGCGCAGCGCGGTGACGGCCCGGCCGACGTTGCTGCTGTCGCACGGCGTGCTGGACGAGGAGGCGCTGCGCCAGCAGCGGGTCACCGCGAGCGACGTGCGCCAGGCCGTGCGCGCCAGCGGCAGCGGTGACCTGAGCGCTGTCGCGGCCGTCGTCCTCGAGGGCGACGGGACGCTCAGCGTCGTGCCCGCCGCGCAGTTCGGCGACGGGTCGGCGCTCGCCGACGTCCCCGGGGCGGCGCGGTCCACACCGGGCGCGGGGCGCTGACGGAGGGTTCGCGCACGGTGGATCGGGGTACGCCCCGAGTGCTCCTGGGAACCAGGGGCGGGCCTCCGGGACGCCGCTGCGACGCGTTCAGCCGGTTCGACGAGGCGCGCGCCTCGGGGCCCCTGCGCGCCGGGCGGGAGGCCGGCGAGTGACCGGGACCTGGGCGGGTAGGAGGAGGACATGCCGAACTACCGCGTGAACCGGGAGGCGCTCGAGCAGGCGCACCGCTTGATCGACGCCGGGGAGCACGACGACAGCACCAGTTGGTCCGACGCCGCCCCGTCCACCTCGGACGGGAACGAGGTGCGCGACGAGGACGGCTGGGACGCCTACGCGCGCTGGCACCTGGCGGAGGACCCGGACGCCTCCGAGCACACGAAGAAGCGCTACCGCTTCCCGTACGGCGACTTCTCGAAGGTCGACCGGTCCGCGCTGATCCACGCCAAGCAGCGAGCCTCCCAGAACGACCACCCCGAGATCGAGGAGGCTGCCGACGAACTGCTGCAGCACCTCGACCGCGTGCGGTCCTGACGGACGAGACGAGGAGCGACGACCGTGAACCTGAACCCCGCCATCGAGGACCGCCCCAGCCCCGTCACCGCCGCCGGTGAGCGCAAGGGGACGTGGCTGAGCGTCCTGGAGCAGGGCGCGAAGCTGCTGCAGTCGGCACCGCCGCTGAAGGCCTTCGACGTCTACGTCGCCGGCCTGCACTGCGCCAAGGGCGACGCGGGCATGCAGATGGAGGCCCACCACTTCTGCAAGGTCGTCAACGACGACCTCCTGCAGTGCGTGATCTTCGACGGCAACACCGCCGACGCCAACCTCATCGGCATCGAGTACATCGTCTCCGGGGCGCTGTTCGACACGCTGCCGGAGCAGGAGAAGGACTACTGGCACCCGCACAACTACGAGGTGTTCTCCGGTCAGCTGTCCGCGCCCGGCCTGCCGCAGAAGGTCGAGACGTCGCTGATGAAGCAGCTGGTGAACTCCTACGGCAAGACCTGGCACACCTGGCACACCGGCACGCACGGCGAGCCCGGGATGGACCTGCCGATGGGGGACGCGACGCTGATGTGGTCCTTCAACCGCGACGGCGAGGCGGACGAGGGCCTGCGCACCGGTTTCGAGCGGGCGATGGGGATCGACTCGGACGCCAAGCGGGCCGACCGCGCGTCGCTGTTGCCGCTGGCCGAACCGCAACGCGGCGTGGACGAGATGAAGGGCGACTTCCCCGGCCCCACGACGCCGGTGCCCGGTGTCGAGGACGCCGGGCGGTGAGGCCGCTCAACTCAACCCCCGCCCGCACCAGCGCCGGGGGTGAGCCACCAGGCGAAGGCCGCTTCCACGGCGTCCGCCGGAACCTCGTGCCCGCCGTCGAACTCCCGGTACTGCACGTCGTACCCGCTGCCGCGCAGCCGCGGGACGACGACGCGGCTGGTGCGGTCGATCGGCAGGACCCGGTCGGCGGTGCCGTGGGAGACGAAGCACCGCGGCCGCCGACCGGGGACGCCGTCCACGACGAAACCCGGTGAGAAGGCCAGGACGCACCCGACGGTGCCCGGGTTCGCCAGGCCGACCGTGAGGGCATAGGAGGCTCCGTCGGAGAACCCGCCGACGCCGAGGGCCGACGCCTCGACGTCCACGTGCCCGGCGGCCTCCGCCAGGGCGCGGCGCACGGCTGCGACGTCCGGGCCGGGCCCGCCCACGACCACGTCCCAGGTGTGGGCGGTGGAGCGCGGCGCGAGCACGGCCGTGCCGTGGCGCTCGGCCGCGGCACCGACGAGGTCCAGGGACTGCTGCGGGGTGCCGCCCGAGCCGTGGAAGAAGACGAGCAGCGGCACGGGCCCGTCGACCTCGGGCACCACCAGCAGCGTGCCGGGGACACCGGTGGACAGTTCCACGGTCCCGGCGCGGCGCCGTTCCCGCCCCGCGGTGCGCGCGGGGGCGGGACCGATGTCGAAGGGGGTGCGCACCGCCGCGCCCCGGTCACCGCGCCGGGGCCCGTCGGCGCCCGCGGGCGCCGCCTCGCCCACCCCGTGGTCGGCTCCCCGCACCCCGGCCGGCCCGCGGTCCCGGTCCTCGTCGCGCTGCGCGTCCTGCACGGTGCTCCCCCGTCCGATCGCCCGGTGCCCAGTCTGCGGCCGGCCGGTGGCCCCGGCACCCCGGCGGCCGGCGCGCCGGATGGCACCGGACGGCGGGAGGCGTCATCCTCACGGGCACGACGGTCGAACCGGGGCCGGGTGCCGCACGCGGTGGTGGAGCCGTGGGGAGGAGCAGGCGTGCCCGAGCACGGGGAGGAGCAGGAGGACGACACCCTCGTCCGGGCCATGCGCAGCACGGTCGGGCGGGAGAGCACGACCTTCGGGTTCTCGATCCTCGTCACGGTCACGTTCGGGTTGCTGCAGGTGCTGCAGGGGTCCCCGGACGTGCTGCGGGTCGTCCTCTACGCCGTGGGTGCCGTCATGTCGTTCACGGTGCTGGAGGGGGTGCTGTCCCGCGGTTTCCGCGGCCCCATGCCGCAGCACCGCACGAGGACGCTCGCGCTGGGCACGAGCCTGAACATCGTCTCCGTGCTCGCCGGGCTGGGCGCCGCGTACCTCGTGGCGCGCTGGAGCCAGCACGTGGTCGTGTGGCCCGCCGCGCCGTTCGTGGCGGGAGTCGTCTACCTCCTCGTCGAGAGCCTCGAGGCCGCCCTCGCCGAGAGGCTCCTCACCAGGTCGGGGGACCGGCAGGCGGGGGAGGTGTCGGACGACTGACGTCCTGCGGGGCGCGTGCGGTGCCCACCACCGCGGTACCGCCGGTGCCCCGGTGGCCGCGACCTCGTCGCCCCGCTCCGGAAGCGGTCACGAGGACTGCCCGGGGTGCAGCAGCACCTTCGTCCAGCCGTCCTCGCGGGCGTCGAACCTCGCGTAGCCCTCGGGAGCCTGGTCCAGGCCCAACTCGTGCGAGACGATGAACCCCGGGTTCGCCCGCCCGGCGACGATGAGGTCGCGCAGCTGGCGGTTGTAGCGCATGACGGGTGCCTGGCCGGTGCCCATCGACTGGCCCTTGGTGAAGAAGGTCCCGTAGTCGAAGCCGATGCGGCCCTGCTTCGCGGCCTCCGTGGCCGCTCCGGGGTCCTGCGGCATGTACACGCCCACGACGCCGATGCCGCCGGTGCTGCGGACGACCTTCACGAGGTTGTCGAGCACCAGTTCGGGGTGCTCGTCGCCGGCGGGGTCGTGGGCCTGGTACCCGACGGCCTCCACGCCGCGGTCGACGCCGCGGCCCTTCGTCGCCTCCGTGATCTGCTCGACCGGGTCGGAGGCGGAGAAGTCGACGCCGATGGCGCCGATGCTCTCGGCCAGGGCGAGGCGGTCCTTCTCCTTGTCCACCACGAACACGCGGGAGGCGCCCTTGATGAGGGCGCTGTGCGCGGCCATGAGCCCCACCGGGCCGGCGCCGAAGACGGCGACGTCCTCACCGGGCGACATCCCGGACAGCTCCACGCCGTGCCAGCCGGTGGGGAAGATGTCGGAGAGCATCGTGAAGTCGTTCTCGTGCTCGGTGCCCTCCGGCAGCTCCAGCAGGTTGAAGTCCGCGAACGGCACCCGCAGGAACTCCGCCTGCCCGCCGTCGTAGGGGCCCATGTTGGCGTAGCCGTACGCCGAGCCGTCCATGCCCTCGTTGGGGTTCACCCGCAGGCAGAACGAGGTCCAGCCGTGCACGCAGTTGCGGCACGTGCCGCAGGCGATGTTGAAGGGCACCGAGACGCGGTCACCGACCTTGATCCGGTCCACGCCGTCGCCGACGGCCTCGACGATTCCCATGTTCTCGTGGCCGAGGACCTTGCCCTCCTCCACGGACGTGCGCCCCTCGTACATGTGCAGGTCCGAGCCGCAGATGTTCGTCGTGGTGATGCGCACGACGGCATCGGTGGGGTTCTCCACGCGGGCGTCGGGGACGTCCTCCACGGTGACGGTCCTCGGGCCCCGGTAGACGACAGCCTTCACGGTGATCCTCCTCTGGGGGTGGTGGCGAGGTCGCACCCGCTCGTCGGTCCACGGGTGGTGAGGTGCGGTTCCGGTCCGCCCCTCGTGTCGGCCACGACCGCCTCCTACCCACCCTCCCCGTGGTCATGCGCTCCCGTGCGGACGAGGACCGGCTGCTGTCCCGAGTGGTGGCGGGCCGGGACGGCCACCACGATCGCCGACGTGGACGCCGTCGTGCTGCTCGGGCTGCTGGTGCTGGGGATCGTGGTGCTGACCCCCCTCGCGGGGCGGATCGGGGTGCCCCAACCGGTCGTGCTCACCGTGTACGGGCTGCTGCTCGCCCTCGTGCCGCAGGTGCCCTCGCCCCGCCTGCCGCCGGAGGTCATCCTGCCGCTGGTGCTGCCGCCGCTGCTGTTCGCCACGACGCAGCGCGGGTCGCTGCGGGAACTGCGGCAGGACGCCGGCTCGGTGCTGTTCCTCGCCGTCGGGCTGACCGCGCTGAGCGCGCTCGTCGTGGCCGTCGTCGCCCACGCGTTCGGCCTGCCGTGGGCGGTGGCCGTCGTGCTGGGCGCCGTCGTCGCTCCGCCCGACCCCGTGGCGGCCACCGCCGTGGCGCGCCGGCTGCGGCTGCCGCCGCGGCTGGTGACGGTCCTGGAGGGGGAGGGGCAGTTCAACGACGCCACCGCGCTGACGCTGTACTCGGTGGCCCTGGTCGCGGTGACGAGCGGCAGCGTGGGGGCGGCGGAGATCGGCTGGCACCTGTTCCTGGAGGTCGTCGGCGGCACCGCGATCGGCCTGGTGGCGGGTCTGCTGGCCCGCTGGGCGCTGGCGCGCCTGCACGACGCCCCGGTGGAGACCACGGTGACGATCGCGCTGCCGTTCGCGGCCTACCTGGTCGCCGACGAGGTGCAGGCGTCCGGGGTGCTGGCCGTCCTCGCGGCGGGTCTGCTGCTGCGCGCCCGGGGTGCCGGGGCCACCACCTCGCGCGGCTGGCTGCTCGGGCGCGCGGTGTGGCGCTACGTCGACTTCGCCGTGACCGGGTTGCTGTTCGGGTTCCTGGGGATCGAGCTCACCACGGCGCTGGAGGGCACCTCCCAGCTGGGGAACGCCCACGCCGTCGCCCTCGCCGTCACCGTGGTCGCCGTGCTCATCGCCCTGCGCTTCGCGGTGGTGCACGCGGCGTCCGCGCTCGCCGGGCGGCGCGCCCGCCGGCGCGGCTCGGCCACCCCGGCCGGGTGGCGGGAGGCCACCGTCGCCTCGTGGGCGGGCATGCGCGGCGTGGTCACCGTCGCCCTCGCCCTCGCCCTGCCGGTGACGGGTGCGGACGGCGACTTCCCGTACCGGGCGGAGGTGGTCCTCGTGGCCCTCGTCACGGTCCTGGTCACGCTCATCGCGCAGGGCCTCACGCTCGCCCCGCTGGTGCGGCACCTGCACGTGGCGGGTCCCGCCTCCGGGGACGCGGACGTGCGGCGGTTGCGACGCGAGGCGACCGCCGCGGCGCTGCGCGCCGTCGAGGGTCCCGGGAACGGGGCGCCCGAGCCCGCGCGGGCGACCGCGGCCGCGCGCTACCGCGCCCGCCTGGCGCACGACGAGTCCGTGGTCTCGCTGATCGACCGGGGTGAGGAGGGGCCCGGGCTGCTGGACGCCCTCGACCGCCTGCACGTCGCGGCCCTCGACGCCGAGCGCGAGACCGTGCTGGAGGCCCGCCGCACCGGGGCCGTCAGCCCCGACGCCGCCGACGAGGTCCTCTTCGAGGTCGAGGCGCGCGCGTCCCGCTACGAGTGAGGTGCCTCGGGGGAGCGGCACGGACCGGCCGGGCCCGCGCGGCCGTCTGGAGCGGCGCGCCCGGGCCGGGGCGCGTACCGTGCGCAGCGGTGGCGGCCCCGGGGCCGGCGCGGTCCCGCACCACGGGTCCGCTGCCGCGCGCGGGCGAGCACGCCCGGGTCGAGCGGCCGGCCCCGCTGAGCAGTCACGACAGCCCCTCCAGGAGGACCACCATGACCGACCAGCCCACCCGCTCCGCCGGTCAGCTCGTCGACGAGCTGACCTCCGACACCGCGCAACTCGTCCGCGCCGAGGTCCGGCGCGGGCAGCAGGAGATGATCGCCAAGGCGAAGGAGGCGTCGAAGGGCGCTGCGCTGCTGGGCGGCGCGACCGCCCTGGGGGCGCTGGCGGCCGGGACGTCCGCCGCGTTCGTCGTGCGCACCTTCGGCAAGGTGCTGCCCGCGCCGAGCGCCGCGTTCCTGGCGACGCTGCTGTACGGCGGTGGTGCCGCCGCCCTCGCCGCCGCGGGCGTGGCCGAGCTGAAGCGGGTGGGCTCGCTGCTGCCCGAGGAGACCCTGGCGAGCGTTCGCGAGGACGTGCGCGCAGCGCGCCCGGGGGCCGAGGCGGGCACGACCGCCTGACCGCCGCCCCCCTGAGCCGCAACCCACCCGGCCCCGGCCACCCGCACCCGTGACAGGAACCGCGTGACGACCACGACCGCCCGAGCCGCCGCACCCGCCGGGCGGGCCGGCCGGGTCCCGCGGTGGACCGACCTCGCCGTGGCCGCCGCGTGCCTGGTGCACCTGTGGCTGTGCTGGCGGCTGCGCGGCTTCGTCACCGACGACTCCTGGATCAGCGTCCGCTACGCGGAGAACCTCGCCGCCGGTCACGGCTTCGTGTGGAACCCGGGCGGCCCGGTCGTCGAGGGTGCCAGCAACCCGCTGCTGGTGGGGCTGGAGGCGGCCGCCGCGCTGGCCGGTCTCCCCGCGCTGGGCACCGCCCGGGTGCTGGGGGTCGCCGCCGGGGTGGTCTGCGTCCTGCTCGTCGGCCTGCGCGGCCGCGCGGTCGCGGGTGCTCCCGCAGCCGCGGTCGGGGCCCTGCTGGTTGGGTGCAGCGCGCCGTTCGCGGCGTGGGCGGTGGGCGGCCTGGAGACGCTGCTGGTCGCGGCGGTGCTCACGGCGGCGGTGCTGGAGCTGGCCCGCCCGCACGGCGGCAGCGCCACCTCCGCCGGCACCGCCCTGGCGCTGCTGCCGTGGCTGCGCCCCGAGGGGCTCGTGGTCGCCACCGCGCTCGTGGCGTGCAGCGAGGGGCCCGGGCTGCTGCGGCGCGCCACCCGGCGGGCCGCGCTGCACCGGTGCGCCTGGCTGGTCGCCCTCCCCGTGGCCTCGCAGGCGGTGCTGGAGGCGGGACGGCTCCTGGTGCACGGGCACCTGCTGCCGAACTCGGTGCTCTACAAGTCCGGCACCGGTGAGGGCACCGCCGTCCTGCTCAAGTTCCTCGAGCAGGGCGCGCTCGTCGTCGTGCTCGCCGCCGCCGGCACCGCCCTGGCCGCCGGCCGGGCCCGGCTGCTCGCGGTGGCGCCGCTGGTGCACGCGGCGGGGTCCGTCGGGACGCTGGACAGCGCCAACGGCTACAGCCGCTTCTTCATGCCGGTGTGGCCCCAGCTGGCGCTGCTGGCGGGGGTGGCCGTGGTGGCGCTGCTCGCCCTGCGGGGGCGGTGGGGCCGGCCGGCCGCGGCGGCGGCCACCGCCGCGGTGAGCGCTGCGCTGCTGCTCACCGGGCCCGGCGCCGAGGCGGCGGTGCGCTCGTCGGCGCAGGCGTACACCGCGTGCAAGGTGGCCGCCCGGGAGGGGATGGCGGCCTGGCTGCGCACCACGCCGAGCGACACCGTGTTCGCCGTCTCCGACGCCGGGCTCGTGCCCGCCCGCGCCGGTGGGCGCACGGCCGTGGACGACTTCCTGCTCAACGACCCGCTCATCCAGGAGACGGGGCCGCTGCCGTCGGCGCAGCGCGCCCGGATCGTCCTGGAGCGACGGCCCGACGTGCTCGTCCTGTTCAGCCGCGAGGCCGGGCGCTTCGTCGCCGGGTACCCCACCGACGCCCGTCTGCACGAGCTGGGCACCGCGGCCGGGTACCGGCTGCAGCACGTGTCGGCCGGGCGGGGCGACGGGTGCCGCTACCACCTGATGGCCTTCGCGCGGTGAGGGCGTGAGCGGCGGCGACCGCGCCGCGCGCACCGCTGCCGGGGGCGTGCGCCCGCAGCGGTGGCGCACGGCGTCGTTGGTGCTGTGGCCGCCGGCCGTCGGGACCCTCCTGCACCTCCTGGTGGAGTCGGCCACGGGCCGGGCGGGTGACCTGCGCATCCTGTGGCGCAGCGCCGCGAGCCTGGCCTCCGGCGGGCCCCTGTACGACCCCGGGCACGAGTACCTGTACCCGCCGGTCAGCGGCTGGGTCCTCGCACCGCTGGGGCTGCTGCCCTTCCGGGTGGCCAGCACGCTCGTGGCCGCGGCCTCGGTGGCGGCCGTGGTGCTCAGCGTGCTGCTGCTGCTGCGCACCACGGCCGGGGTGCGGCTGCGCACGCCGCGGGGGTCGGCGATCGCGGCGGGCACGCTGCTGCTGGTGGCGCTCAGCCGCCCGGTCACGGGGCTGCTGCGCCTGGGCAACGTCGACCTGCTGCTCCTGCTGGTGCTGACCGTGGCGATCGTGCTGCTCGGGCGGGGCCGGGACGTGCCGGCCGGGGTGCTGCTGGGTACCGCCTGCGCCGTCAAGCCGGTGCTGCTGCCGGCGCTGGTGGCGCTGCTGCTGCTCGGGCGCGCCCGGGCCCTGGCGGGGGGTGGGGCGGCGCTGGTCGTCCTCACCGCCGTCGGCTTCCTCACCGTCCCCGACGCGTCGGTGTTCACCCGCGACGTCCTGCCGCTGCTGGCCGCCGGCAACCGGGTCGAGCTGGCCCCGTACGACCGGTCCGTGGACGGTGCGGTGGACCAGCTGGGGCTGCCCGCACCCGTGGGGCTCGCGCTGCGGGCCGCGGTGCTCGCCACCGCCTGCTGGCTGGCGTGGCGGTGCCGCGGCCGGCCGCGCGCGGCGGCGGAGGCGCTGCCGATCGTGCTGGTGGGCTCCTTCGCCGCCTCGTCCTTCGCGTGGGCCGACTACGGCGCCTACCTGCTGCCGCTGCTGCTCACGGTGGGCCACCCCGACTCCCTCGTGCGGGCCTGGCCGGCCTGGGCGGGGGTGTACCTGGCGGCCACCACGGACGCCTGGCACGTCCAGCAGCTGCCGCAGGTGCCGGACACGCTGCTGCGGCTGGTGCCGCTGTGGGGGTGGCTGCTGGTGCTGGGCACGTGCGTCGTGCGGGAGCTGCGCGGCCGGCGGGACGCGCGGGGGCGCCCCGCCCCCTGACGCCCCGCCCGGGCGGCCGGCGGTGGCGCCGGGCCCCGTCGGGTGCCCGTGGGGCGGCGCCGGACGTGGCACCATGCACGGGAGTCGAACCCCGGCTGTCCCACAGGTGAACGCAGAGGTCGCCGATGCGCGAGGTCCCCAGCACGTCCGGCACGCCCAGCCAGCGCGGCGGGGCCGCGCCCCCCCGCGCCGGCGCACCCGCGCGGGTGGCGCCCCGGGCGGTGCTCCGCAACCCCCGGCCGGGCAGCTGGGCGCTGATGGTGGGGGTCGCGCTCCTCACCGGCGGGCTGGCCGTCGTGGCGTCGCTGGCCCTGGGCATCCGGCTGCGCGACCCGGACGGCTTCCTCGGCCCGAGCTACGTGCGGCTGCCCGCGCTCGTCGTGGGCTTCCTGCTGGCGGACCTGCTGCCGCGCCTGGCGCTGCGGGTCCGGGCGGCGGGGCGTGCCGGGCAGCAGCGTGCGGCGGCTGCGCGGGCGGTGCTGCGCGAGCGGCTGACCGCGGGGCGGCTCACCCACGTGCTGGTGGGTCTGATCAGCTTCTACGTCACCTACGTGGGGTACCGGAACCTCAAGAGCTACCTGCCGTTCCTGCGGGGCGAGCTGCACGACGGCGACCTGCTGCGGCTGGACGAGCTCATGGCCTTCGGCGCCGACCCCGGGCAGCTCGCGCACGAGCTGCTGGGCACGACCGTGGCCGCGCACGTGCTCTCCGCGGTGTACCTGTTCTTCCTGTTCTTCGTCCCGTTCTCGCTGGCGATGGCGCTGGTGTGGGTCCGCGACCCGCGGGACGGCTACTGGTACGTGACCGCCTTGGGGCTGAACTGGGCGCTGGGGACCGCCTCGTACTACCTGCTGCCCAGCCTCGGCCCCGTCTACGCCGACCCGGGCGTGTACGCGGACCTGCCCGAGACCGGGGTCTCGGACCTGCAGGCGAGCCTCATGACGTCGCGGGTGCTGGTGCTGGCCGACCCGTTCGGCACGAACCGCATCCACGGCATCGCCGCGTTCGCCTCGCTGCACGTCTCCATCGTCCTGACGGCCGCGCTCGTCGCCCAGTTCTCGCGGTTGTCCAGGGTGGTGCGCTGGGCGCTGTGGGTGTTCGTCGCGCTGACGGCCGTGGCGACCGTCTACTTCGGCTGGCACTACCTCATCGACGTGGTCGGCGGGGTGGCGATCGCGGGGCTGTCGGTGTGGCTGGCGGCGCTGGGGACGCGGGGCTGGCGGGAGCGGGCGCGCTCGTCGCCCACCGGTCCCGCCGGCCCCGCGCGCGGCTGACGTCAGCTCGCCGCCAGCTCCCCGAGCTGGACCTGCAGGGTCTGCTCCTGCCCGGCGCGCTGCACCGTGACGTCCACCGTCTGGCCCACCTCCAGGTCGGCCAGCACCGCCGACAGCTCCGCGGTGCTGCGCACCTGCTGACCGTCGACCGAGGTGATGACGTCCCCCTCGCGCAGCCCGGCGGCCTCGGCGGCGCCGCCCGGCTCCACGCCCACGACCCCCACGCCGGCGGGCTGGCCGGAGGAGTCGGCGAGCGTGGTGACGGTGACGCCCAGGGCGGCGCGGTTCGTGTCGGTGACCTCGCCGTCCTCGATGAGCTGCGGAGCGACGTTCTTCACCGCGTTCGAGGGGATCGCGAAGCCGATGCCCGGGGCGGCGCCGCCCCCGCCGGCCGGGCTGGTGGCCGCCAGGGTCGGGATGCCGATGACCTCGCCCTGCATGTTCACCAGCGCACCGCCGCTGTTGCCGGGGTTGATGGCCGCGGAGGTCTGGATCGTCCCCGGCAGCGTCGCCCCCGCCGGCGCCGCCTCGCTCGGCGGCTCGGACACGGTGCGGCCGGTGGCCGAGACGATGCCGTCGCTGACGCTGCTGGACAGGCCCAGCGGGTTGCCCATGGCCAGCACGAGGGTGCCGACCTCCACCGCGTCGGAGTCGGCCAGCGTCGCCGGCTGCAGGTCGGGGGCGCCCTCCACCCGGATCACCGCCAGGTCGTTCTGCGGGTAGGTGCCCACCAGCGTCGCCGGGTACGAGGTCGCGGAGTTCGCGAACTGCACCTCGAACTCGGTGGCGCTGCCCACCACGTGGGCGTTGGTGACGATGTTGCCGTCCTCGTCGAGCACGACGCCGCTGCCCAGGCCGCTGCTGGTGCGGATCTCCACCACCGAGGGCAGGACGTCGCTGATGACCTGCTGGTACGACTCCTGCAGGGTCTGCGCCGGCGAACCGTCCGCCGAGCCGCCGGGCGAGCTGGACGCGGACGTCGCGGCGGCGCTCGTGCCGGACGACGCCGCGGGTTCGCCGCTGTCGGTGCACCCCGCGATCGCCAGGGGGACGAGCAGGAACCCCGCCGTCGCAGCGCGACGGCGCCGGCGGCCGCGCCTCCCGGTCTCGGGGCGGACGGTGCTCGAGGTGCTGCTCACGGGAACTCCCATCGTGGTGGTGACCCCGCGCCCGGCGCGGGGGCCTCCAGTGCCGACGTGACCTTCGCTGGACGTCGATCCTGCTGCCCGGTGCGCTCGGTCGCCACCGGGCCGGGCCGGTGCTCAGCCCTGCGTGGTGCCGCGCTCGGCGCTGCCGCCGCGCGGGGCGGGGGCGTCGCGCCCGGACGGTTCCAGGTCGGCCGGGTGGCTGCCGCCGAGGTGACGGGCGGTGTTCACCAGGCCGACGAGGCTGAACGCCTGGGGGGTGTTGCCCAGGTGCCGGCGCGCGACCGGGTCGTACTCCTCGCTGAGCAGGCCGAGGTCGTTGCGCAGGTCCAGCAGCCGCTCGAACAGCCGCCGGGCCTCCTCGCGCCGGCCCGTGCCGTGCAGGGCGTCGGCGAGCCAGAAGGTGCAGATCAGGAAGGTGCCCTCCTCGCCGGCCAGCCCGTCGCCGCCGTCCGCACCGGTGTCGTAGCGCAGCAGGAACCCGTCCCGCTCCAGCTCGCGCTGGACCGCGTCGACGGTGCCGACCACGCGGGCGTCGTCCCACGGCAGGAAACCCACCTCGGGGATGAGCAGGGTGGCCGCGTCCAGGCCCCGCGAGCCGTAGGACTGGGTGAAGGTGCCCCGCGCGGCGTCGAACCCCTGCTCGCACACCTCGGCGTGGATCTCGTCGCGCACCCGTCGCCAGGTGTCCACGGGGCCGTCCAGGCCGAACCGCTCGACCGCCTGGACACCGCGGTCGACCCCCGCCCAGGCCAGCACCTTGGAGTGCACGAAGTGCCGCCGCGGTCCGCGGACCTCCCACAGGCCGTTGTCGGGTGCCCGCCAGTTGCCCTCCAGGTGCTCCAGCAGCGCCTTCTGCAGGTCCCAGGCCGTCTCGTCCGGTTCCAGCCCGGCGCTGCGGGCCACGTGCAGCCCGTCGAGGACCTCGCCCCACACGTCGAGCTGGAGCTGGTCGGCGGCGGCGTTGCCGATCCGCACCGGCCCCGAGCCCTCGTACCCGGGCAACCAGGGCAGTTCGAGCTCGGTCAGCCGCCGGGTGCCGTCGATGCCGTACATGATCTGCAGCTTCGCCGGGTCGCCGGCCACGGCCCGCAGGAGCCACTCCCGCCACGCCTTCGCCTCCTCGACGAAGCCGGTGCCCAGCAAGGACTGCAGGGTGAACGTCGCGTCGCGCAGCCAGGTGAACCGGTAGTCCCAGTTGCGGGTGCCCCCGATCTGCTCGGGCAGCGAGGTCGTGGCCGCGGCGACGACGCCCCCGGTGGGGGCGTACGTCAGCGCCTTGAGCAGGACCAGGGACCGGCGCACCGCCGCCGTCCAGCGCTGCGCGGTGCCCGGTTCCCCGCGCAGCTCCCGCGGGTCGTAGTGGAACCGCTCCAGCCACTCGCGCCAGAACGACTCGGTGCCGGCCAGGGCCTCGTGCGCGTCCACGGGTTCGGGCTCGCCGGTCCACGACGGCGTGTGCGTCAGCACGAACGGCACCCGGTCACCGGGTCCGACCGTGAACTCGGCGCGGCTGGACATCCCTTCGCCGTGCACGTCCACGGGCGTGTGCAGGTGCACGGCGTCCGGGCCGGCGACCGCGTGCAGGCCGCCCTCGGTGCGCCGCACCCAGGGCACGACGCTGCCGTGGTCGAAGCGCAGCCGCAGGTCCATCGAGACCGGCACCCGGCCGCGCACGCCCTCGACGATGCGCACCACGTCCGGTGCCTGCCCGCGCGGGGGCATGAGGTCGAGCACCCGCACGGTGCCCTCGGCGGTGTCCCACTCGCTCTCCAGCACCAGCGCGTCGCCGCGGTAGCGGCGCCGGGTGCAGTCCCCGGCCCCGGTGGGGGCGATGCGCCACCGCCCGGCCTCCTCGTCGCCGAGCAGAGCCGCGAAGCAGGCGGGGGAGTCGAAGCGGGGCAGGCACAGCCAGTCGATCGAGCCGTCCCGGCCCACCAGGGCCGCCGTCTGCAGGTCGCCGATCAGCCCGTAGTCCTCGATGAGGGCCACCGGTCCTCCTCTCGTCGGTGTGCTGCGGTGCGCTGGCCACCCTCTCGTGCGCGAGCCGTCAGCGCTCGGGGGAGCCCTGCGGCGGTGGGGTGGGGACCACCGAGACCGCCCCCTTCGCCTCGAAGATCGCCAGGTGCACCGACGACGTGCCCGGGTACCCCTGCTGGCGCATGATCGCCTCCAGGTCCGTGGGGGTCAGGCCGCAGCGGCGCATGTTCCGCTGGTCCACGACGCCGTCGCGCACCAGGACGCGCAGCGGCGGGTCGACGAGGCGGCGCACGGGGTCCAGGAAGCGCAGCCGGGCGATCGCGCTGTGCACGGCGAAGATCGCCAGCAGCACCGCGGCGCCGGTGAGCCAGGAGGTGTCCGAGGCCGTGGCCGAGCGGCCCACCACGGCCCCCACGGCGACGGCCGCGACCCAGTCGAAGGGGGCGAACGCGGCCAGCGTCCGCCGCTCGGAGATGCGGAACAGCGCCAGGGCGGTCGCGAAGAGGGCGACGCCCTTGACCGCCGCCCACACGGCCACCCGCCAGTCGCCCAGCAGCACCTCGTGGGCGGTCACATGGCCTCCTTGATGCCGCGCCGGATGAGCCACACGTTGGCCGGCACGGAGGTGAAGAACCCGATGACCATGCCGACCTGCATGAGGAACCAGTACGCGGCGTCGTCGGGCCGCAGCGGGTGCTCCGGGAAGAAGACGAAGCGCATGAGCGCCATCCAGGCGAACAGGCCGACCTCGAAGGTGATCAACGAGAGGATGTCCGCCTTGGTGGCCTGCTTCACCCCCTCGCGCACACCGAGCCCGCGCATGGGGGCGATGGCGAAGTACTGGAACGCCAGGCCCAGCAGGACCGCCAGCACGAAGCTGCCGACGTACTCGGCGAAGATCTCGTGCCCGAACAGCGTCAGGCCCAGCAGGAACACGCCGGTGGCGGCGATGACGTCACCGATGGTGCAGCCGGCGCCGCAGTGGCTGACCCCGGTGGCCACGGTGGCCCACCCGGGCTTCTCGGGCGCCTGGTCGCGGTCGTGCTCCTGCATCCACTCGTGCGACTCCTTCCGCCCGAAGCGGTAGTAGCCCCACACCGCCACGGGGCCGAAGTACAGGGCGGTGACCGGCCAGACGACCTCCATGACCTTCATGTGCTGGCGGTAGCCGCGGGCGTAGGTGTCGGCGAGGATCACGGCGGCGCTCGCGAAGGCGGCGGCCAGGGCGATCCAGGAGACCACGGTGAGCCAGGTCGGTGGCACGGGGCCCTCCTCCGTGTCGGTCGGGTGCGGTCGTCGTCCGCGCAGATGCTTGCGCAAGGACAATGGATGTGCACTCCGAAGCAGTGGGCGCGCGGAGCGCATGGCCCCCGGCGCCGCGGGTACGGGGAGGGCATGACCCCTGACGAGCGCCGCGACCCGACCACCCGCCCGGTCGACCCGTCGGTCCCCGCGGGGCAGCCCCGCGGTCGCACCGGGGACGAACCGCGCACCGCCCGCTCCCCGCTGACCCTGCGCCTGCTGCTGGCGACCTTCGGCGCGCTGGTGTGCGCCGTGTTCGCCGTGCTGTGGCTGACGGCCGACGAGCCGCCGGGCGGCAGCAAGGGCCCCGGCATCGTGCTGCTGGGGCTGGCCGTCGTCGCCGTCGTCGACCTCGTCGTGGTGCTGCGGCGACTCCGCCGCGGCCGGGGTGGCGGCGACCGGGGCTGAGCCCGGCCACCCCCGCCGCGGCGAGCGCTCACCGGGCGGGGGTCAGCGCCCGCAGCGGCTCCGCCAGCTCGTTCGCGAAGAACTCCAGGAAACCGTCCGGGTCCGGGCCGGCGTTCTGGGTGACGAGGTGGTCGAACCCGGCGTCGACGTACTGCTGGGCGTTGCTCAGGTACCCCGCCGGGTCCGGTCCGACGGCGAACTGGGCCGTGACGTTCTCCGCGGTCACCGTCTGCGTGGCGGCGTCGAAGTTCACCGGGTTCGGCAGCTCGGACATCACCTTCCAGCCGGTCACCGCCCAGCGGCTCTTCTCCAGCACCGCGTCGATCGCGCTGCGCTCGTCGGGAGCCCAGGCCATGGGCACCTCCGCGTACGCCGGCCCGGTGCCGCCCAGCTGCTTCCAGGTGCCGACCATCTCGCCCTTCGGCTCGGTGGCGAAGAGGCCGTCGCCCAGTTCCGCGGCGATCCTGGCCGACGCCTTCCCGCTGGCGGCGACCGCGATGACCGGCAGCTCCTCCGGCAGGTCGAACACGCGCGCGTCCTCCAGGCGCAGGTGCTTGCCCTCGTAGGTGCGGTACCCGCCCTGCCACAGCAACCGGACGATCTCCAGCGCCTCGCGGAAGCGTTCGTGGCGCTCGGCCACCGCCGGGAACCCGCGGCCGACGACGTGCTCGTTGAGCCGCTCGCCGGCGCCCACGCCGAGGGTGAACCGCCCGTCGGAGATGATGGCCATCGTGGCCGCGGCCTGGGCGATGATCGCCGGGTGGTAGCGCACCGACGGGCACGTCACGCCGGTGACCAGCCCGATCCGCTCGGTCTTCGCGGCGATCGCCGCCAGCAGGCTCCAGGTGAACCCCGAGTGCCCCTGCACGTCGAGCCAGGGGTGGTAGTGGTCGCTCATCTCCACGAAGTCGTAACCGGCCTCCTCGGCCGCCACGGCCTGCCGGATGATCTCCTTGGGCCCGAAGGCCTCCGTGGCCAGCTTGTACCCGATGCGCATGCGTTCCTCCGTGGTCGGCGGCTCGTGCGGTCGCCCCGGCAGGTCGTCGTCCCGAACACCTCCCGGGGTGTGCTCGCCGCCGTCGGGCGGTAGACCGGGCTGCGGCTCAGCACCCGGAACCCTAGGAGAGACGTGACCGACCAGCACGCCGACCGGAACGACGACCGCACGTTCGCGCTGCTGCGCGAACTGCTCACCACCTACGGCCCCGTGGGCCGAGAGGACGCCGTGCGCGACGTCTGCGCCCGTGAGCTGCGCGACCTCGTCGACGAGTCGTGGACCGACCCGGCGGGGAACCTCGTCGGACTGGTGCGCGGGAAGGGGGAACCCGGCGCCCCCGGCGTGCGGGTGATGGCCCACATGGACGAGCTTTCGATGATCGTCAAGCGGGTCGAGGACGGCGGGACGCTACGGGTGGGGGAGCTGGGCGTCATGAACCCCGGCAACTTCGGCCTGGGCCCGGTGGCGGTGCTCGGCGACGCCGAGGAGCTGACGGCCGTGCTGGCGCTCGGTTCCGAGCACACCTCGAAGGAGACCCAGCAGGTCTGGCAGACGAAGCCCGACGGCGGCGACCGGGCGATCGACTGGAACCACGTGTCGATCTTCACCGGCCGCACGCCCGAGGAGCTCGCCGCCGCCGGAGTCCACCCGGGCACCCGGGTGTGCGTGCACCGCAGCAGGCGCGAACCGGTGCGGTTCGGTCAGCACGTCGGCGGCTACTTCCTCGACGACCGCGCCGCGGTGGTCGCGCTCCTGGAGGCGGCCCGGCGGCTGCGCGAGCGCGGCGAGCGCCCGCCCGCCGACGTCCACCTGGTGTTCACGGCGAGCGAGGAGATCGGCGGTGTCGGTGCCTCCTACGCCAGCCGCACCCTGCCCGGTGAGGTGACCCTGGCGCTGGAGGTCGGGCCGGCCGAACCGGAGTACGGCACCGTCGTGGACTCCGGCCCGATCGTCGTCTACGCCGACGCCGGCGCCGTCTACGACACCGGGATCGCCGACCACCTGCTGCGGCTGGGGCAGCGGCTGGACCTGGCGCCCGTCCCGGCCGCGTTCACCGCGTTCGAGTCCGACGCCTCCCAGTCCAAGCTCAAGGGCCAGAGCCCGCAGGCGGCTCTGCTGTGCCTGCCGACCCTGAGCACCCACGGCTACGAGGTCGTGCACCGCGACGCGGTCGGGGACCTCGCCGAGCTGCTCACCGAGTACCTCGTGCACCCGCGCCCCTGAGCGAGCGCGCCGCTCACGCGGTGGGCGGTGCGGCCTGCGCGGCCAGGCGCACCGGGGTGTTCGCCTCCCCGGTCCCGCCGTACGCGCCGACGCGCTGGAGCACCTCCACGAAGAACTCCCGGCTGACCGACCGGGTGAAGAAGTGCAGCAGCTCGCCGCCCGCGTCCCGGTCGTACAGGACGGAGTTCTCCCGCAGCTGCTCCAGGAACTCCTCGTCGAGGCCGAAGCGGGCCTCAAGGTCGGCGTAGTAGTTCCCCGGCACCGGGAGCGGCTCGCCACCGGCCCGGCGGAACGCCCGCGCCGCGGCGAGGGCGTCGTCGGTGCCGAAGGCCAGGTGCCCGGCGCCCAGCGGGCGCCCGCGCAGCATCGCCGAGGTGGGCGCGACGCTCAGCACCACGCGCAGCGCGCCACCCGGCGACGTCATCGTCCGGGTGCGCACCAGACCCGCCGGTCCCGGGACCGCACCCGCCGGGCCCGCCTGCAGGCCCAGCACCGCGGTGAAGAACAGCGCGGCGCCGTCGAACCCGGCGAACCGCTGCGGCAGGGCCACGTGGTCCACGCCGGTCAGCACCACCGGCTGCTCGCCGCGCGGGGCGGGGACCGCGGCCGGTGCGCACGGGGCGAAGTCCGCCAGCCAGCCGCCGTCGGCGGGCTCGTCCGCGCAGAACTGCACCCACGTGCCGTCCGGGGCCACCACCGAGGGGATCTCCGCCTCGCCGGGGCCGACCGCGCGGTTGACCACCGGCGCCAGCAGGGTGCGGGCCCGCTCGTGCAGGGCGTGCGGCTGCGGCGTCGCCAGGCCCAGCGCCGTGACCTGGGCGCGGACGTCCTCGCGGCGGCGGTTCAGCACCACCCGCACGTCGCCGTTGGACCACAGCTCCACCGGCCCGCTGCGGTGCACCCCGGTGCGCGAGAACCCCAGCCGGGACAGCAGGCCCGTCACCGCGCCCGCCGTCGCGGGGGAGGCGGAAACCTCCGTGAACGCCCACGAGCGCACGGCGGGCGCCCGCGGCAGCGACGGTGCCGGCGACGCCGGGGGCAGCCCGGGGCGCTGCCGGAAGGTGCGGTCGCGCAGGTGCCGCAGCGAGCGCATCGCGTCGACCGCGGTGACCGCCGGCTCCGCCTGCCGGAACAGGTCGTTGAACACCTCCAGGGACACCGGACCGCGGTAGCCGCCGGCGACCACGGCGGCGTGGAACCGCTCCAGGTCGAACTCGCCCTGGCCGGGGAAGCAGCGGTGGTGCCGGCTCAGCGGCAGCACGTCCATCGGCAGCCGCGGCGCGTCGGCGATCTGGTAGAAGAACACCTTCCCCGGTGCGATGTCGGCGATGCCGGAGGGGTCGTCGCCGCGCGAGAGCACGTGGAAGGAGTCCAGGCAGTTGCCCAGCGCCGGGTGGTCGGCGGCCGCCACGACGCGGGCCGCGTGCCGGTAGTCCGACACGTGCGCACCCCACGCCAGCGCCTCGTAGGCCAGCCGCACGCCGTGCGAGGCGGCCACCTCCGCGGCCGCGTGCAGCTGCGCCGCCAGCAGCGCGTCGTCGCGCACCGCGCCGTCGTGCACGGCCGAGCACACCAGGACCAGGTCGGTGCCCAGCTCCAGGGCCAGCTCGCACTTGCGGTGCAGGCGGTGCGCGCTGCGGGCCACGGCCGCCGGGTCCACGTCGTCCAGGTCGCGGAACGGCTGGAACAGCGAGACCGCCAGCCCCAGGTCCTCCACCCGCCGGCGCAGCGCCGCCGGGCCCTCCGGGCTGGCCAGCAGGTCCGGCTCGAACACCTCCACCGCGTCGAAGCCGGCCGCGGCCACCGCCCGCAGCTTCTCGTCCAGCGTGCCCGCCAGGCACACCGTGGCGATCGAGGTGCGCAGCTCGTGCGTGCCCTCGAACGCGCCGGCACCCGCCGGCAGCTCCCCGTGCCCGGTCGCCACCGCACCACCGGCGGTCGTCGTCGCCCCGTCCGCCATCGTCCCCCCCAGGATCCGTCCGGTCGGTCGCCCACCCTGGCACGCGCGCGTCGCCCCCGGGCGCGGATCCGGCGGAAACCCCCCGCACGGGTGCCGCGGGGGGCACCGCCCGGGCGTCCCCGGCGGCCGTAGGGTGCGGTGGTGAGCCTGCCCGACCGCGCCTTCGCCGCCGTCCTGTTCGACATGGACGGCACCCTCGTCGACTCCACCGCCGCCATCGCCCGCTGCTGGACCACGTGGGCCGTCGAGCACGGCATCACCGCCGAGGCGCTCGTCGCCGCCGGCGGGCACGGCCGCCCGGCCGCCGAGGTCGTGCGGGAGCTCGTGGCCGCCGAGCACCTCGAGCAGGCCGCCGCACGCATCACCGAGCTGGAGATCGCCGACGTCGACGGCGTCGTCCAGCTGCCCGGGGTGCCGCAGCTGCTCGCCTCGGTGCCCCCCGGGCGCTGGGCCGTGGTGACGTCCTGCAGCCGCCCCCTGGCCGACGCCCGCCGCCGCGCCGCCGGCCTGCCCGAGCCCGCCGCCCTGGTCACCTACGACGACGTCGCCCGCGGCAAGCCCGACCCCGAGTGCTTCCTGCTCGGTGCGCACCGCCTGGGCGTGGACCCCGCCGACTGCCTCGTCGTGGAGGACGCCCCCGCGGGCCTGGCCGCCGCGCGCGCCGCCGGCTGCGCCACCCTCGCCGTGCGCACCACCCACCCCGACGGGCCGCTGGAGGCCGACGCGGTCGTCGAGCTGCTCTCCCACGTGCGCGCCAGCGCCGACGCCGGCGGCGTGCGGGTGCGGGTGGACGCACCCGGGGCCTGACGCCGGGGCGCGACGCCGAGGGTGCGACGCCGGGGGTGTAACGCCCCGGGCCGGACCGGCGATGACACCGGCGGACCCGGTCGCTGCCCGGACCCCCGAGCGGGCAGCGACCGGGTCCTCGCACGTCCGCGGCCGGCCGGCCGAGGCCGCGGCGGCTCCGGGCCCCGGGCCCGAGGCGCTCGGCGGTAACCTCCCTGCATGCCCACCGCTCCGGCCGCGCACGTCCCCCGCCCGTTCGGGGCGGTGCTGTCCGCGATGGTCACGCCCTTCAGCACCACGGGTGCCGTCGACACCGACCGCGCCGCCGCCCTGGCCGAGCGGCTCGTGGCCGAGGGGCACGACGGCCTGGTCGTCAGCGGCACCACGGGGGAGTCGCCCACCACCTCCGACGCCGAGAAGGACCGCCTGCTGCGCGCCGTCCTGGAGGCCGTCGGCGACCGCGCGCACGTCCTGGCCGGGGTGGGCACCAACGACACCGCCCACACCGTCGAGCTGGCGCGGGCGGCCGAGAAGGCCGGTGCCCACGGGCTGCTCGTCGTCACCCCCTACTACTCCAAGCCCCCGCAGGCGGCGCTGGAGCACCACTTCCTCTCCGCGGCCGACGCCACCGGCCTGCCGGTCATGCTGTACGACATCCCCGGCCGCTCCGGTGTGCCGATCGAGACCGAGACCCTGGTGCGCCTGGCCGCGCACGAGCGGATCGTGGCCGTCAAGGACGCCAAGGGCGACCTCGCGGCCACCTCCTGGGTCCTGGCCCGCACCGACCTGGCCTACTACTCCGGCGAGGACGTCCTGAACCTGGCGCTGCTGGCGCACGGCGCCTCCGGCGTCGTCAGCGTCGTCGCCCACGTCGCGGGCCGCGAGTACGCGGCGATGGTCCGCGCCGTCGACACCGGCGACCTGCCCGCCGCCCGCGCCCTGCACCTGCGGCTGCTGCCCGCCGTGCGCGGGATCATGAACCGCACGCAGGGCGTCGTCGCCGTCAAGGCCGCCCTGGAGCTGACCGGTGCGCTGCCGCACCGCGCGGTGCGCCCGCCGCTGCTGGCGGCCACCGCCGAGGAGGTCGCGGCGATCGCCGCCGACCTCACCGCCGCCGGGCTGCTGCCCGGCCCCATCGACACCTGGTCCACCCACCCCACGGACGCGGCCGCCCCGGTCGCAGGAGGAGCCGCATGAGCCACCCCCACCCCGAGCTGCCCACCCCGCCGCCGCTGCCCGACGGCGCCCTGCGCGTCGTCGGCCTCGGCGGGCTGGGCGAGGTCGGGCGCAACATGACGGTGTTCGAGCACCGCGGCAAGCTGCTGGTCGTCGACTGCGGGGTCCTCTTCCCCGAGGAGCACCAGCCCGGTGTGGACCTCATCCTCCCGGACTTCAGCCACATCGCCGACCGCCTCGACGACATCGTCGCCCTCGTGCTCACGCACGGCCACGAGGACCACATCGGCGCGGTGCCCTACCTGCTGCGCTCGCGGCCGGACATCCCCCTGGTGGGTTCGCAGCTGACGCTGGCGCTGATCGAGGCCAAGCTCAAGGAGCACCGCATCCGCCCCTACACCCTGGGGGTGAAGGAGGGGCAGACCGAGCAGCTCGGGCCGTTCTCCTGCGAGTTCATCGCGGTGAACCACTCCATCCCCGACGCGCTGGCGGTCGCCATCCGCACCGACGCCGGGATGGTCCTGCACACCGGCGACTTCAAGATGGACCAGTTGCCGCTGGACGGGCGCATCACCGACCTCAACGCCTTCGCCCGCCTCGGCGACGAGGGCGTGGACCTCTTCTGCGTGGACTCCACCAACGCCGAGGTGCCCGGTTTCACCGCCCCCGAGCGCGACATCGGCCCGGTGCTGGAGCAGCTGTTCGGGCGCGCGGAGCGGCGCATCGTGGTCGCCTCCTTCTCCAGCCACGTGCACCGCGTGCAGCAGGTGCTCAACGCGGCCGACGCCCACGGGCGCAGGGTCGCCTTCGTGGGCCGCTCGATGGTGCGCAACATGGGCATCGCCGCCGACCTCGGCTACCTGCAGGTGCCGCCGGGGGTGCTGATCGACCTCAAGCAGGTCGACGACCTGCCCGACGACCGCGTGGTCCTGATGTGCACCGGCTCGCAGGGCGAGCCGATGGCGGCGCTGTCGCGCATGGCCAACCGCGACCACCGCATCTCCATCAGCGCCGGCGACACCATCGTGATGGCCAGCTCGCTCATCCCCGGCAACGAGAACGCCGTCTTCCGCGTCATCAACGGCCTGACCCGCCTCGGCGCCACCGTCGTGCACCAGCAGAGCGCGAAGATCCACGTCTCCGGCCACGCCAGCGCCGGTGAACTGCTCTACTGCTACAACATCCTCAAGCCGCGCAACGTCATGCCGGTGCACGGCGAGTACCGCCACCTGGTCGCCAACGCCGAGCTGGCCGTCAAGACGGGCGTGCCGCGCGAGCGCGTCGTCATCGCCGAGGACGGCGTCGTCGTCGACCTCGTCGACGGCAAGGCCAGCATCACGGGCGCGGTGCCGGTGGGGTACGTCTACGTCGACGGCTCCAGCGTCGGCGAGATCACCGAGGCCGACCTGAAGGACCGCCGCATCCTCGGCGAGGAGGGGTTCATCTCCATCTTCGTCGCCGTCGACTCCGTCACCGGCAAGGTCGTCTCCGGTCCGGAGTTCAACGCGCGCGGCTTCATCGGCGACGGCGACGACCGCTTCGCCGGGATCAAGTCGAAGGTGGAGGCGGCCCTCAACGAGGCCTCCACCGGACCCGTCGACACCCACCAGCTGCAGCAGATCGTGCGGCGCACCGTCGGCAGCTGGGTCAGCCAGAAGCACCGCCGGCGCCCGATGATCGTGCCGGTGGTCGTCACCGCCTGACGCCCCAGCACCACGCACGGCCCGCGACCGCCCCCGGTCGCGGGCCGTGCCGCGTCCGCCCGGTGCCGCGTCCACCCGGTGCGGCGTTCAGGCGTGCGCCGGGTTCACCAGCCCCAGCCGCGGCGCGAGCCGAGCTCGCGCACCGCCCGGTCCAGCGCCGCGGCCACCCGGGAGCGGTCGGTGTCCGCGTGCGACAGGCGCAGCCGGCTCACCACGTCGCGGCCCTCGGTGAGCAGCCCGCCGCGGCGGTCCGCCTCCAGCACCACGTCCACGCCCTGCGGGTCGGCCAGGAAGGTGACCTCCAGCTCGTTGACCCGGCGCGCGCTCGCGGGCGGGGCGAACTCCAGCTCCTGGTAGAACGGCAGGTCCGAGCCGCGCACCCGGCCCTTCTCCACGTCGGCGTGCTTGAAGCGCCAGCCCAGGGAACCCAGCGCGTCGACCACTGCCTGCTGCACGGGCAGCGGGGCGACGGTCACGGAGTCCAGGTCGCCGGGGTCCACGGCACCGGCGATGACCAGCTTCGTGACGACACCCACGTGCACGCCGCGCAGGTGCCAGCCGCCGATCGCCGTCACCGGCGTCTGCCACGGCAGCTGCAACGCGAACGGCAGTTCGCTGCGCTCGCCCGGCACGGTGGTGAACCCCGCGCCGACGCGGGCGCGGGCGAAGACGACGTCCTCGCGCCACTCGGAGTCGCCGCTCTCCACCTCCACGCGCGCCTGGAGCCCGACGACGACCTCCTCGACGTCCTGGGCGACGGACCCGCCCACCACGACGACCCGGCCGCTGACCGTGCCGCCGGGCTGTGCGACGTCGCGGTCCAGCACCGTGTCCACCGAGGCGGCCCCCGCGCCGAAGCGGGCCATGAGGTTGCGCAGCGCCATGTCGTCCTCCCTCCGCGGGCCGCGTCTCGGCCCCTCCTGCTCGACGGGCGGGGAGGGGAGCGCGTTCCCGGCGCGCGCCCGGCGGCGGGCTGCGGCACCGTGGGGGCATGACCGTTCGACCTGCCACCGTGGAGATCTCGCTCGTGCGTCCCGAGGACCGCGAACGCGCCGGCGACCTGCTGGAGCGGCTGCGCGAGGCCCTGCCGGAGCTGTCCGCCACCCCGGGGCCCGACGCGCGGGGGCCGCTGACGCGCACCGACGACGGCTCGGGCCTGACCGCCCGGGTCCAGGTGGAGGCCGAGGACGACGCGAGCGCCGAGCAGCGCGCCCGTGCAGCGGTCGTCGCCGCGCTGGGCCGCGTCGGCTTCGCCGACACCGACTACCTCGTCGACGTCGTCGTCTGACACCTCCGCCCCGCACCTGCGCCGCGCTCGGCCGGGACGCTGCCGGGAACGTCGCGGGGGTGCGGTGGCGGACCACCGCACCCCCGCGACACCGGCTCAGGAGCGGCGCTTGCCGCCCGCGAGCCTGCTGACGATCTTCTGCACGGCCGCGCCCTTCAGGACACCGGAGATCAGTCCCACGACGACCCCTCCTCTCGTTCGAACCGCTGGTGGCCCTTCACGTACCCCGCGCCGCCGGGATCATGCGCGCAGAACCCCTCAGCCCTCCTCGCGCGACTTCCGCGTCTCGCGGTCGTCGGCCTTGCGGATCGCCTGCACCAGCTCGTCCTTGTTCATCGAGGAGCGCCCGTGCACGTCCAGGCGCCGGGCGACGTCCATCAGGTGCTCCTTGGTGGCGTTGGCGTCCACCCCGCCGGCGGTCTCCCGGTCGGTGTCCCGCCCTCCCTCGGCCTGCGCGTCGGAGGGGCCCTTGCGACCCTTCGGCTCCCAGTGGTCGCCGACCTTCTCGTGCGTGTGCTTCAGCGCGGCGTAGGCGGTCTGGTGCGCGCGGCGACCGTCGCCGTACTCGTCCTCGGCGTGCTCGAGGGTCTTGGCGTAGGTGCGCTGCGCCTTGGCGTCGGAGCGGGCGATCGTGCTCGGCAGGTCCTCGGGGTCGGGGTTCTCCTTCTTCTCAGCCATGCTGGAGGCTTACCCGCACCGGGGAGCGCCGAACCGCGGTACCGCGCCCGGGAGCCGCCGAGGAGGCCGCAGTGGACCGCACCCCGATCGACGTGACCGTCCCGCTGGTGCCCGGGCGGGTGCCGCTGTACCCCGGCGACACCGAGCTGGTCGTCGAGCGGCACCAGAGCCTCGCGGGCGAGGGGGCGAACGTCTCCCGGCTGACGTTCTCGGCGCACTGCGGCACCCACGTCGACGCCCCCGTGCACTTCCTCGACGGTGCCGGCGGAATCGAGACCGTGCCGCTGGACGTGCTCGTCGGCCCGTGCGAGGTGGTCGACGCCACCGGTCCGGAGGGGCACCTGGACGCCGCGGCCGTCCGGGCCCTGGAGTTCCCCGAGGGCACCGAACGGGTGCTGCTGCGCACCCGCGGCGGCGTCCTGTGGGACGGGCCGGCCTTCAGCGAGCGCTTCCCCGGGTTGACCGGCGACGGCGCCGCCGCGCTCGTCGAGCGCGGCGTGCGGCTCGTCGGGATCGACTACCTGTCGATCGCCCCGTTCGACGACCCGGCGCCGGCGCACGAGGTGCTGCTGCGCGCCGGTGTCGTGGTCGTCGAGGCGCTCGACCTGCGCGCCGCGGCACCGGGACCGTACGAGTTCACGTGCCTGCCCCTGCTCGTGCCCGGTGCCGACGGCGCCCCGGCCCGCGCGTTCCTCGTCCCCGCGCGAGGTGCGCCGCCGGGGTGCGGCGATCGGGTGTGAGGGTGCGCCGCGGGGGGAGGGGACGCGGTGACGTGCGGCCGCCGTCCTCGACGAGGCCGAGGACGCCCAGCGCACGGCCGCGGAGCACTTCCGGTGCGCCTTCGGCACCGCCGGGCCCACCAGCCGACCCGCCGCCCCGGTGACCGGTCGAACACCGGGGCGGCGGCCCGTGCCGGGCCGTCAGGTGCGGGGCGAGAGCTCGAACCGCGGCCCGACGTCGGTGGTGCTGGTGTCGGGGACCTCGCGCAGCAGGCTCGGCTCGGCGTGCACCAGGCGGTGCAGGGAGGTCGTCACCTCCTCCAGGTCGAGCCCGGCACGACGTGCGATCTCGTGCGCCTCGGCGCCGCCCTCGGGCGATTCCAGCGTCGCGACCACCTGGTACACGGTCGCGTCGTTCCCGCTCAGTTCCTCCGGGGTCATCCCACAGCCTCCCGTCCGCACCGGCCGGCGTCCCGGTCGACCCGGCCGCGTGCGCCCGATCCTCGCGTTCGCGTCCAGGGCCCGCCACCGCTGGCGGCCCCTGGACGCGAGCCCGGGTGTTCTCGGCCGTTACGCTGCGAACGGCCCGCCCGGCGGGCCCGGAGACCCCCTCCGCAACGTCGCAAGGAGAGGAACGCCGTGGTGAACCACGCCGTCGCGTCGAACGTCGAGGCCGTCTACGAGGACGTCGTCCGACGCAACCCCGCCGAGCAGGAGTTCCACCAGGCCGCGCGCGAGGTGCTGGAGTCCCTGGTCCCCGTCCTGCAGCGCCACCCCGAGTACACCGAGCTGAAGACGATCGAGCGGATCTGCGAGCCCGAGCGGCAGGTCATCTTCCGGGTCCCCTGGCAGGACGACCGCGGCGAGGTGCAGATCAACCGGGGTTTCCGGGTCGAGTTCAACTCCGCGCTGGGCCCGTACAAGGGCGGGTTGCGCTTCCACCCGTCCGTGAACCTGGGGATCGTGAAGTTCCTCGGCTTCGAGCAGATCTTCAAGAACGCCCTCACCGGCATGCCGATCGGTGGCGGCAAGGGCGGCTCCGACTTCGACCCCAAGGGGCGTTCCGACGCCGAGGTCATGCGGTTCTGCCAGTCGTTCATGACCGAGCTGTACCGGCACCTGGGCGAGCACACCGATGTGCCCGCCGGGGACATCGGCGTGGGGGCCCGGGAGATCGGGTACCTCTTCGGCCAGTACAAGCGCATCACCAACCGGTACGAGTCCGGCGTCCTCACCGGCAAGGGCCTGACCTGGGGCGGGGCGCGGGTGCGCACCGAGGCGACCGGTTACGGTGCCGCGTTCTTCGCCTCGGAGATGCTCACCGCCCGGGGGACCTCCCTGGAGGGGCGGACCGTGGTCGTCTCCGGCTCGGGCAACGTCGCCCTCTACGCCGTGGAGAAGGTCACGCAGCTGGGTGCGAAGGTGATCGCCTGCTCCGACTCCGGCGGGTACGTCGTCGACGAGGGCGGCCTGGACCTGGGGGTGCTCAAGCAGGTCAAGGAACTGGAACGCGGCCGGCTGACCGACTACGCCGAGCGCGTCCGCTCCGCCCGCCACGTCGCCGGCGGCTCGGTGTGGGACGTGCCCTGCCACGTCGCGATCCCGTCGGCCACCCAGAACGAGCTCGACGGCGACGCCGCCGCACGGCTGGTGCGCAACGGGTGCGTCGCCGTCTCCGAGGGCGCGAACATGCCCTCCACCCCCGAGGCGCTGGAGGTGTTCCGGCAGGCCGGGACGGCCTTCGGCCCGGGCAAGGCCGCCAACGCCGGTGGCGTGGCGACCTCCGCGCTGGAGATGCAGCAGAACGCCTCGCGCGACAGCTGGACGTTCGAGCACACCGAGGCGAGGCTGGAGCGGATCATGCACGACATCCACGCCCGCTGCGCGCAGGCCGCCGAGGAGTACGGCGCACCCGGCGACCTCGTGGCCGGCGCGAACATCGCCGGTTTCGTCCGGGTGGCGGAGGCGATGCACGCGCACGGCCTGGTCTGAGGCGCCGGCCGGGGTCCCGGCCCCGGCCGGCGGCGTCAGCCGGCGGGGGAGAGCAGGAGCAGCGCCGCGCCGTGGGCGGGGACCTCCAGCTCCAGGGCGCCCTCCGTGCGTGTCGCCGCGGTGCCGGCCCACAGGTCCCGGGCGAGCACCCGGCCGGTGACGCCGAGGTCCGGCAGGGGGAGCCGCAGCGGGCCGCTCGCCCCCTCGCCCAGCCAGAACACCGCCACGTACGTCCCCCCGTCCGCCGCGCGCGCCGTCCACACCACGAGCTCCTCGTCGCGCAGGAGCTCGTGGTTGTGCGTGCTGGAGCGCAGCACCTCCAGCACCGCGTCGTTGGTCAGCAGGGCGTGGGTCTCGGGAGGGGTGTCGGGCAGGTGCCCGCCGAACACCAGCGGCGAGCGGGCGATGCACCACAGGGTCACCAGCGTGCGCTGCTCGTCGAGGGTGAGGCGGCTGAGGCGGTCCTCACCGCGCTCGGCCCGGATGCCGATGCGGCCCAGCGGCAGCATGTCCAGGTCCGCCCAGCCGCCCGGTCCCTGCAGCGGCGCCCACCGAGCGGCGCGCTGGAACTGCTCGCGCACGTCCTCCCACCGGTCCCACAGGTCGTCGCTGACGCGCCACACCTGGGCGTTCTCGCGCAGGTGCTCGGCGCGCGCCAGCGACAGCCGCCGGCCGGGGGACAGCGACAGCACGATCCCTCGCCCGCTGCGGCGGATCGCCTCGGCGTACGCCGCCACGTCGCGGTCGTGGTACGGGTGCAGGACGTCGTCGAGCTTGAGGTAGTCCACGCCCCAGGCGGCGAACTGCGCGACCTGCGCGTCGTACCAGGCCTGCCCGGCGGGGTGGTCCAGGTCGACACCGACGTTGTCGGGGTTCCAGGCGCAGTCGTCCTGCGGGACCGCGACGTCGCGGGCGGTGGCGTCGGTGCCCAGCACCGGCAGGTCCAGCTCGACGGCCCTGCGCGGGATGCCGCGCATGACGTGCAGGCCGAAGCGCAGCCCCCGCTCGTGCACGGCCGCGGCCAGCGGGGCGAACCCGGCCCCGCCGGCGGCGGAGGGGAAGCGGTTCGGGGCGGGCAGCTGCCGCCCGTGCGCGTCCAGCACCGGTTCGGACACCGGCCGGTACCCGCCGGCCCGCGTCACCGGCTCGTACCACTGGATGTCCACCACCACGGTGTCCCAGCCGTGGGGGAGCAGGTGCTCGGCCAGGTGGTCGGCGTTGGCGAGCACCTCGGCCTCGGTCACGGTGGTGCCGAAGCAGTCCCAGCTGTTCCAGCCCATCGGTGGGGTGGGGGCCAGGACCCCCGCGGCGGGGTGGGGCGCGTGCTCGGGCACCGGTGCTCCTCGTCGTTGACGGCGTTCGGCCCGGAGCCTACGGTTCGAGGCGGGAAAAGGCTTTCACGACGCGTGCTCGAAGGAGAGACGATGGTTCAGCGCCGCTACGGCCTCGTGGGGTGCGGTTCGCGCGCCCGGATGTACGTCGGTGCGATGACGGGGGCGCACGCCGCCGACGCCGCGCTGGTCGCCCTGGGCGACACCAACCCCGGTCGCGCGCAGTTCCACCGCGACGCCGCCGTCGCCGCCGGTGCGCAGGCGCCCCGGCTGTTCCACCCGGACGAGCTGGAACGCGTCATCGCCGACGAGCGCCTGGACCGGGTCGTCGTCACCTCCCCCGACCACACCCACGCCGACCTGGTGTCCCGCTCCCTGCTGGCCGGCGCCGACGTCGTGGTCGAGAAGCCCCTGACCACCGACGCCGACGGCGCCCGGCGCATCGTGGACGCCGTGCGCCGCAGCGGCCGCTCCGTCGTCATGACGTTCAACTACCGGTACTCCCCGCGCAACACCGCCCTCAAGCGCGTCATCGCCTCCGGCGGCATCGGCACCGTCACCTCGGTGCACTTCGAGTGGGTGCTGGACACCAAGCACGGCGCGGACTACTTCCGCCGCTGGCACCGCCGCAAGGAGAACTCCGGCGGCCTGCTCGTGCACAAGGCCTCCCACCACTTCGACCTCGTCAACTGGTGGATCGACGACGAGCCCCGGCGCGTGTTCGCCAGCGGCGGCCTGCGCTTCTACGGGCCGAAGAACGCCGCCGCCCGCGGGCTGGGCCCGCGCCCGGCCCGCGGCACCGGCGGCGACGCCACCGACCCCTTCCAGCTGGACCTGCGCAGCGACGAGCTGCTGGAGGACCTGTACCTGGACAACGAGCAGCACGACGGGTACCTGCGCGACCAGGACGTCTTCAGCGGGGAGATCGACATCGAGGACAACCTCTCCCTCGTCGTGGACTACGCCGGCGGGCCGTCCATGTCGTACTCCCTCAACGCCCACGCCCCCTGGGAGGGCTACACCGTCGCCGTCAACGGCACCGCCGGGCGCGCCGAGCTCACCGTCGTCGAGCGCGGCGCCGTCACCGCCGAGGCGTGGCTGGACCCCAGCGCCGTGCCCGAGGCGCGCGACGAGCGCGACGAGCGGCCCGTCTCCGAGCGCCTGCTCGTGCAGGAGCACTGGGGCACCGCCCGCCGGGTGCCCATCGAGAACGGCGAGGGCGGGCACGGCGGCGGCGACGTGAAGCTGCTGCGCGACGTCTTCGTCGGCCCCGGCGAGGACCCCCTGGGCACCCCGGCCGACTACACCGACGGCGTGCGGGCCGTGGCCGTCGGGATCGCCGGCAACGCCTCCCTGGCCACCGGCCGGGCCGTGCCGGTCGAGGAGCTGGACCTCTGGGGCCGCGCGTGACGCGCGGCTGAGCGGCGGCCGCTCAGCGCGGCGCGGGCGGGGCGACCAGCCCCGCCGCGCCGCGCGCCGCCGAGGACAGGGCCCCCTCCAGCGGCCCCCGCCCGGCCGCCAGCTGCCACGCCGTGGCCAGCGCCACCCCCACCAGCACGTGCGCCGCCAGCAGGGCCGGGCTGTCCCCGGGGGCCGCCGCCAGCGCCAGCACGTGACCGGTGTAGACGGACAGCGGCATCGACCCGAACGCGGCCACCGGCCGCAGGAACCGCGTCGCGGCCGCCGGCAGCACCAGCGCCGCGCCGAGCACCACCAGCGCCGTGCCGGAGGTGTGCAGCAGGTCCAGCGGCGCGCCCGAGTGCGGCTCCGCCACCGCCAGGAACCACGGCGAGGCCGTGGGCACCGTGCCGTGGAACGTCCACCACGGCGTGCCCGGCGCCACGCCCAGCTCCGCCAGCCGCGCCAGGCCGCCGCCCGGCCCCAGCAGCAGGGCGCTGACCACCCACGCCCCCGCCGCCAGCACCAGCCCCGTCCCCAGCAGCCGCAGCGCGGCCGTCACCCCGGTCAGGCCCGCGCGCGCCACCGCCAGCCCCAGCAGCAGGTACCCCGTCCAGCCGATCACCGGGTAGTAGCCCGTCAGCAGCAGCGTGCGCAGCAGCCCGAGGGGGTGGGCCAGGTCCAGCAGCGTGGGCTGCTGGTACGTCGGGTCCAGCGCGTACGCGCCGCGCAGCGCGAAGCCCACCAGCGGGCCCGCGACCAGCCAGGCGCCGGCCAGCACCGCCAGCCGCCGCGCCGGCCACCACAGCACCGGCAGCACGACCACGAACGCCACCCCGTAGTAGGGGAGGATGATCGCGACGCGGCTGCCGGCGCTCACCAGCGCCAGGCCCAGCAGCGCCACCAGCAGCCCGCGCACCGCGATCCCCGCGCGCGCCGCGGTGCGCGAGCGCGCCACGGGCGGGGTGCGGCGGGTCGACAGCCCCAGCGACACCCCCGCCAGGACGGCGAACAGGCCCGAGGCGCGCCCGTCCGCCAGGTCGTACAGGGCGCCGGACAGCCCCGGCGCGTCCTCCGGCAGCACGTGCGCGGCCATCATCCCCGCGATCGCCACCGCGCGCGCCAGGTCCACCCCCACGACGCGGGCGGGGGTGGCGGTGGGGGAGGGGGAGGGGG